>QHNB01000065.1 GCA_003217965.1 Verrucomicrobiota bacterium
AGACCTTCCGGGGATATAAAGGCTGCCGGTGATCAGAATGACGAAAAGCAAAAGCAGGAAGCTGCAATTGCTGAGGCAGAAGCTGAACAACGTGGCGAGATGAGCCCCCAACAAGCCGGCCAATTACTACAGGCGATGAAAGACGAAGAAGCGCGGGTTCAGCTCAATGAACGCAAGCCGACTCATCGTGTCTATAACGACTGGTGAAAGGCGGATGAGACCGCTCGTTTTGATCAAGATCGCGCTGTTTTTAATCGGAGCGTTGATAATTGCCGACGCGCGCGCCGAATCCGCTAGTGTGACGGCGGCACTAACAAGCTCCGAAACGGCACTGGGTCAACCAGTTCAGCTCGAAGTAAAAATCAAAGGCACTACGAATGCGACACCTCCGCAAACAATCGCGGTCGACGGTTTGCAAATTGCGCTGACTGACACTCGCCGTTCATTCGAGATGCACGGTTTTTCCTCGGTCGAGTCGACTTTGTCCTACGGCTACACCATCATGCCGATGAAAGCCGGCACTTTCAAAATACCGCCACAACCGATTCGCGCCGGAAACACAACTTTACATACACCCGAGCTGACTTTGCATGTTACGGACGGGCCGAATCGCGGGATGGCTCGAGGAAATCAGGGAGCTACTCCCAATCCTTTTGCGGGCGAGGACAAACTGGCGTTTGCGGAACTAGTCGTGCCAAAAAAGACTGCCTATGTGGGCGAAACCATTCCGGTGGTCCTGCGAATTGGCTTCAATTCACGAACGAGAGTCCTCGGCAGAGAACCGCCTAATATTGGCGGGCAGGGATTTACCATGCAAAAACTCGGCCAGGAAGATCGCAATCTTGAGACGATTGGTGGCCGTAGCTACATCGTCTATAGCTACAAGAGTGCAGTTTCCGCGGCACGCACCGGGAGTTTCCAGCTCGGGCCCATCGAAACCAAGGCAGTCATTCTTGCGCCACGCCGCGGCTCTGGAGTGCGGCGTATGCCATTTGATCCTTTCGATGGCGACGATCCATTCGCGAACCCGCTCTTTAGTGATCCCTTCAGCATGCTGGGTGAGCGTCGCGAGGTCACCGTTAAGAGCGAGACGATCCCGCTCGATGTGAAGCCCTTGCCTCCCGGTGCGCCGCCGACATTCACCGGGGCGGTTGGAAATTTTTCCATGACGGCGGACGCAAACCCGAAGCGAGTGCAAGTAGGCGATCCTATTACAGTTAAAGTGGAGATCGCCGGCCGCGGGAATTTCGACCGAGTAAGCGCGCCCAGTTTAAGCGACGAGAGCGGATGGCATAAGTATCCACCATCCGCAAATTTCAAGCAGGACGACGACGTGGGGATCAGCGGAACGAAAACATTCGAAATGGTGGTATCACCGAACGAAAGAAAACCGACTCTACCGCCGGTGACCTTCAGTTACTTCGATCCGGTCAAAGAAAAATATGTCACGCTACAGAGTCAGGCGTTGCCGCTGGTGGTGGAAGGTAACGCACCGCCTGGACCGCCAATAGTGACCACGACACCCAAAGCATCGTCCGCAGCGAGCTCGCCCGGGGCTACGTCACAGCAGCCGCCACAGCTTCTGCCGCTAGTGAGGGAACCCGGCAAAATCGTGCATAGCTTCGCGCCCCTTTACGCTCAGAAAGAATTCTGGCTGGCGCAGGTGTTTCCGCTGGTTATCGCAATCGGTTTAATGGGTTGGAGGATCCAAAGAGTGCGGAAGTCAAACTGGGCGGCGATACGTGCAGCCGGATTTCAACGCGAAACCGATGAACTCCTGCGGAAACTTCGGCGCGATGTGCTGCCACCGCCGGAATATTTTTCTGACGCATCACGGGTCGTGCAACTGAAGACGGCATTGAAACAGAATATTGAACCAGGTGTGGTGGACGCCGACACGGCCGCACGCGTTTTCGCTCTGGACAAGGAGCGGAGTGAGCGGATGCGCCGGCTTTTCGCGATCAGCGACGAGCTTCGCTATAGCGGGAAAGCGAATGGGTCGGTTTCGTCCGATCACCGACGGGAGGCGTTGGAGCTGATTGAATCACTGCGGCCATGAAACAGGTGATTTTTGCGAAACTTGGGATGCTGCTTTTCGGCTGGGCGCTTTTTACGACGGTTTGGAGCGCGGCGCCCAATGATGCCCAGTTTGAAAAAGCAAATTCCGATTACGTAGCCGGTAACTTCAAAGAGGCGATTTCCGACTACAACACGGTCGTCCAGTCAGGTGAATGGAGCGCCAATCTCTTTTACAACCTTGGAAATGCCTATTATCGCGCCGGAGATTATGGTCACGCGATATTGAACTACGAACGCGCCTTGCGGATTGAGTGGCAGCATCCGGAGGCACAAGCGAACCTCCGTATCGCGCGCGATGAAACGCATGGGCTGGAGTTAACTCCGTCCCTTTTCGAGCGCTATGTTAGCGCTGATAGCATCGGCGCATTGACTCTTGCCGCCGCAGTCTTGTTTTGGTTGGCCGTCGCGTTGGTGGTCCTATCTGGTCGGAGACCATTGCTGGTGAGCGCAATTGTTTGTTTCGTTCTGAGCGGTTGCTGCGCGATTGCGGTTTATACGCTCGTCCATGGGTCGCGTGGCCAAGCCCTTGCCGTAATTGTTCGAAACAATGTTGAAGCGCGTGTCGCGACCGCAGATACTGCGCGCACCGTTTTAGCGTTGCCGCCCGGAAGCGAGGTATTGATCGTCCAGCCTCGGGGCGACTGGACCTATGCACAGCTGCCGAACGATCAGCGCGGGTGGATTCCGACAGACGCAGTCGAAAAAATCCAGCTGTAATAGAAGGTCAGTTGTAGCTGTCGCCGTCTGCTCGCGAACGCTTTTGGAGTCTTCGGCGTCAGGATGACAGAAGTCGGCTGTTGAGAAGCGGACAATTGCCTTAATCTTGCAGCCTGTATGAAGGCCGAGATGGATGTCGGAACGAATAGGAAGGCGTTCCAAATTAATCTTGATGCGAAGCGCTACGGCACCTTCGCCGAGATCGGCGCCGGCCAGGAAGTAGCGCGGCGGTTTTTCCATGTAGGAGGGGCGTCCGGGACAATCGCGAAGACGATGTCGGCCTACGATATGACGTTTAGCGACGCAATTTACGGGCCGACCGACCGTTACGTCAGCCGCAAGCGTTTACAAACAATGCTCGATCATGAATACAGTTTGTTGATCGAGCGGCTAGACAAGAAGCTCGGTCATCAGCGTACGTTCTTCGTGTTTGCCGACACGGTAGCGGCACGAACTTTTAAGCAGCATAGCGAGTCACATGGGTGGCTCGGCGTTCGCTTTCAAACCGAGTACCGCGGTGAGCCAAGCCAGATTATTATCCACGTCCGCATGCTTGATGAAGCGAACGTCGATCAACAGGAAGCGCTTGGCGTAATCGGAGTCAATCTGATCCACGGTGCCTTCTATCATGAGAAGCCGGAGGAATTGATCTCTTCGCTACAAGAAAACATCGCCCCCGGTCGTATCGAAGTGGACATGATCAGATTTTCCGGCCCTGCATTTGCCGGCGTCGACAATCGGCTGATGAGTTTGCAACTGGTGAGCCAGGGTTTGACTGATGCGGTCATGTTCCTGGCTGATGGAGAGACAGTGCAGCCAGCTGAAGTTTTTTACAAAAAAGCGATCTTGGTCGAACGCGGGAGTTTTCGTCCGGTAACGTATGCGACCAATGACATGCTGGACGGGGCCAAGCGAAAGTTCCTGCAGGAATCGGGCTGCGACGAACGCAACCTGGTGGTGCTGATGGAAATGACGTTGGAGAATTTGCTCGCGGAAGGGCAATTAAATCATGCCGACTTTTTAGCACGCGTCGATATCCTCGGGGCTCTAGGACGGACCGTCTTGATTTCGAAATTTGGCGAGTACTACAGGCTCGCGACTTATCTTTCCCGTTACACCAATCGTTTGATCGGATTGGTCATGGGTGTTCCAAGTCTTTTGGAAATCTTTGATGAAAAATACTACCTCAATTTGGAAGGCGGGATTTTGGAAGCGCTCGGCCGAATGTTCAAAGGTTCGCTCAAACTTTATGTTTACCCGATGATAGACGAACGGACTGGGAAGATCATCACGGCCAAGCAGATCAAAGTCGCACCCAACTTGAAATCGCTCTTCCAATATCTCATCGACAATAACTACATTGAAGAGATCAGCGATTATCATCCCGAGTACCTGCGGATTTATCCGCCGGACGCGTTGGCAAAATTGCAGACCGGCGACAGCAGCTGGGAAAAAATGCTTCCACCCGAGGTGACACGGATGATCAAAGAACGCGGGTTTTTCGGGTGTCGTCCGGTTTCAGCCGCGGCTTAATTGACGGCTGGCGCCGCGTCATAACTCCTGTCCCAGGCATGCTTTCCGCTACATGCAGGAGAGCATCCCATGGCGAGACGCGGAAATTCTGTCATCGGCATCGACCTCGGCAAGCACCGCTATAAAGCCGTGCTGTTGAGCAAGAAGAGTGAAACTCGCTATGTCCTGACCAGCTTCGCCTCGCACGAAGTTTCAGAAGACCTGGCAACACCGGACGCGATTGCTCAACAACTCAAGCAACTTCTCCGCGAACTGGGTGGCCAAACACGCAATTGCGCGATCGCCGTTTCCGAGCCGGGCTCGCTGTTGCGTATAATCGAGCAACCGAGCACACCACCTGAACTGTTGCGGAACGCGCTCCGTTACAACGGTCTCAGCATGCTCAATCAAGATTGCAAAGACTTCGTCCTCGATGTCGCCGCGATTTCCGCCAACGGATCAGATCCGAAAACGGCACCGGCATCGAATGACGAGGTCAATGTGACGGTGCAATCACCCGTCATGATTCAAATGCGGTATCTCGTCGGTGGAATGCTGCGCACCCAGGTAAAGCTGATTTCCGAGGCGATGGCAAAGACCCGTTTATCGGCAGATATCCTGCAACTCGCCCCGGTCTGTTCCCTTAATGCCTTTGAATTTGCTTATCCAGAAGTGCACGGGAAGGAGGCGTTTCTTTTACTCGATATGGGGCACCTGCAAAGCACCGTTCTAATCGGGCGCAACGGCGAACTCACCTTCACCCGCTCCTTCGACTATGGCGGCAAACATTTTACCCAGGCGCTCACTGCCGACGGCGCGCTCGATGTGCATGCGGCCCACCTGATGATCAAGGCGGGCGATGCCGGGATGGCGGAAATTTGCCGGAATACCCTGACCCGACTCGTGACCGAAGTGCGAAATTCCATTGGCTTCTTTGAAGGTCAGCACGAGACACCGATTCATCGCATCTTTGTCTCGGGCGGACTCTCTCGCGCAGAAATGATTCTGCAAATCCTAAGCGATGAACTGAGTCTGCCCTGTGAAATTTGGGACCCGCTCGAGAACTGCGAAGTGGCGCTAGCAGCGACAAAGCGTAAGACGCTGCAGAACGAATTTACCTCCCTCAATGTCGCCTGCGGGGCTGCTTTTGAGTATCTCCGGAGCTAGCCGTCATGCCCCTGCAACTCAATCTCCTCCACGAAGAAATTTCGCAGGAGCGCCAACGTAAGCGCGACCCGCTCAAAATCAGCATGTATGTGGGTGCTGCCTTGGCCGGTCTGTTAGCCCTGAATTACCTCTGGAGTGCCTACCGCACGCTCAGCATCAAAGCCCACCTCAGCTCGGTCGAACGCGAATGGGCGAAAGTAGAACCGCAAGTGACGGCTGCACAAAAACGAGCCGAGCAGCTCAATGGAATCATCAGTACCACCAGAACACTCGATCAGTTTATCGATAATCGGTTCTTCTGGGCACCAATGCTGGAAACGATTTCCCGCTGCGTCACGCCAAATCTTCAGATCACCAGCCTTGACGGCACGATTGAGGAACAGAGCAAGGCGATCACCATCTTGCTTGAAGGCACAGCCGCCGGGCGTGAGCCGCGAGCGGTGGCTGAAGATTTCCGCCAAATGTTACTCGAGCAGTTAGCTAAGGAACAGCCTGGAGTCAAAGTGGAGTTCAGGACTTTAGAAGACCTCGATACGCTTATTAGTATGGGCGGAAATAACGTCGCGGCCGCACACTTTATTGTGTCGGTTAATGCGAATACCGGCCCGAAAGCTCCGGCCTCGGCACCAGCCGAACGCAAGAGCAAAGCGAGAAAAGAGGAGTCGTAATTTGAACAAAGAACAAACCAAAAAAATCATCCTCGGGGCCTTTGGCGTTATCGGACTGCTTTACGTTTACTTTACCTTCTTTCTCGGGCCGTTGAATAAGAGCCGCTATTCGATGGCTGGAAGAATGGCCGAGTTCCAAAATAAGCTGACATCGTCGAAGACTGAAATCGCGAACGCAGCCAAACTCGAAGCAAACGCTCGCGCCGCAACGGCCCGTTATGATGCTTTGCTCGCCCTCCATCCGGAAGGCGCTCCCATCGCATGGTTTCCGCCCCGGGTCAGAACCTTTTTTTCCAATCAGCAGATCGACAAATCCTCTGCCAGGCTGGAAGGGACGTCGGGTTTCACGGAGAAAGAACTCTCCTCATGGAACAAATACACCTGGATCATCGATTTGCCGCAGGCTGATTTTGGCACGTTCGGTCGGGCCCTTGCCGCACTGGAGAATTCTGAGCCTCTGCTCTCGGTGACTCGACTGCGTATCCACGTCGGCACCGAAGATCCGGAATTCCAACAGGTCTCCATGACCGCCCTCACCATCATTGGTAAGAGATGAAAAAGGTCTTCTTCATCTGCTTTCTGATCTGCGGCACGCCCGTGCTCGCCGAAGAAGCACCAAAACTCGAACTGAAACACCGCTCCGCCTTCAACGAGGAAGCCGAGGCACGTAACCCTTTTTGGCCGATCGGGTGGAAACCAATGGCCAAAATTTCGAACTCCAGCGTGGAAAATGCCGGGACAAAGATCCCATCCAATGCATTTGTCGTTAGCTCGATTACGCTCGATCCCGGGGCGCACTTCGCTATCATCAATGGAAAGACAATCGGAGAAGGCCAGCAGTTTGGACTGCAACTGGGCAATCAGCTCTATCAAATCACGGTCAAAGCGATCCAGGACGGCCGGGTTATTCTTCTCCGACGCGACCAGGAGATAATCGTACCATTGCGACGCAAATAAGCAGTCGTCGGAAGTTGCGAGAGCAACGCAAATTTCTGGTTGCACTCCTGGACGGAGTTGCCCATGTTCGGCCTTTCCATCTTAACCCCATTCACCAGTATTTCCGCAATCTCCACATTTGTCAGATGAAGTTCTCTTTTCTTATCCTCCTTTGCCTCGCTACCACCGGATTTGGACGTTCTCCGGCCGGTGATTTCAACAACGCATACGGCAGTCGATTTCAGCAACAGACACAGCAAAAATCATCCACTTTTCAAAGCACCGCGCCCGATGTGGTTCACCGATGGAACCGGATAGCGATTGATGCCACCGGTCTTGATCACACGCCGCCGGCCCCGGGTGAGAACCGCGATTTTGGAGAACAGCTTGGGCCCGGCCGTTCCAGCCGCGCCATGGCGATCGTTCATATCGCAATCTTTGACGCGATGAACGCCACAGTCGGTCGCTATCAGAGCTTCACGGGCGTCACCACGACACGCGCATTTTCGCTGGCAGCCGCCGTGAGCCAGGCGGCACATGATACTTTGGTGTCCCTCTTTCCTTCCCAAACGACAGCGTTCGACAGCGCGTTGGCACAGGATCTATCCCGCGTAAAAAGCAAACGGGGAAAGGCAAACGGCGTTAATCTTGGCCGTCAAATTGCAGCCGCGGTGCTCGCGTCGCGCGTTGGTGACGGCTCGGAGCTACCAGAAGAGCGCGTTGGCATTGACTATGTCACGAGCGACCTGCCGGGTTATTGGCGACAAGATCCAATCAGCCTAGTGCCAATCGCGCTGGGAGCCCATTGGGGACAGTGCCGCCCCTTCGTCATTGAATCAGGATCGCAATTCCGCGCACCTCCTCCGCCGGCGTTGACTAGCGCTGAATATGCAGACGCGTATCGCGAGGCGAAGAGCCTAGGCGGGGATGGCATCGTGACGCCGACTGACCGAACATCCGAACAAACACAGATCGGGATATTTTGGGGCTACGATGGTACCCCGAGCCTGTGTGCTCCTCCGCGCCTTTACAACGAGATTACGGTCCATATCGCGGATCAGACGAATCTGAGTCCGCTTGAGCTCGCCCGCTTGCTCGCACTGGTTAATGTGGCCATGGCAGACACGGCGATGACGGTCTGGGAATCCAAATTTTTTTATAATTTTTGGCGTCCCGTTACTGGAATCCGCGAATCTGATCCTGGGACTGGGCCGACAGGCGCTGGCGACGGAAATGACGCGATAATTGGTGATCCGACCTTTACGCCACTCGGCGCGCCAGCGAGTAATTTAACCGGTCCGAACTTTACACCGCCATTTCCTTCGTATCCGTCCGGCCACGGCGGTTTCGGCGGAGCGGTATTCCAAACCATTCGGCGCTTCTACGGCACGGACGATATTGCCTTTACGTTTGTCTCCGACGAATTCAACGGGGTAACAAAAGATAACCAGGGCAATGTTCGCCCCTATATCGCTCGGAGTTTCTCCAATTTGTCACAGGCTGAGGAGGAGAACGGTCAGAGTCGAATCTATCTCGGCATTCATTGGCGGTTCGACAAGACAGAAGCAATCCAGCAAGGTCGAAAGGTGGCTGATTACGTTTTTGATCACGTCTTCCTGCCCGTTCACGGCCAATAGGCACGGGGGCCTTAAGGCTAAATTCCTGCTAGTCAGCGCGCCACTTCCGCCAATGGCACGAATTCGCTTTCGTGTAGCTCAATTCGTTTGCTGCCAATAATAAGACGGCACCATTGGACGGCCGATCCGATTACGATCAAAAGCACGAGCAACAGAAAGAAAGCGGCCACGATGGCATCGAAGCGCCACACGGCAGCCTGTCGCACAAAGTCGGCGCCCTTACTTGCATTCGCAATGCCCACGCCGTTTTCGACCAGTGAGCGCGCTCCGGAAAGAAAACCAAGTTTCGGATCAGGAGAAAAGATTTTCATGTACCCGGCTGAAAATGTGACGGCGCACATAAAGAGGAGCGGCCCGATGGTAATCCAGACGTAGCGAAGCTTACCCATTTTAATGAGCAAGGTCGTCCCAAGACAGAGCGCAATAACCGAAAGCAACTGATTGGCGAGTCCGAAAAGTGGCCAAAGGGTGTTGATCCCACCAAGCGGATCAACGACACCCTGATACAAAAACCAGCCCCACGCTGCGACTAGCAACACGCTCGAGACAAAATTTGACGGCCAGGAGCGAGTGTCGCCAAGCGGTCGCCACAAATTCCCAAGCAAATCCTGCAGCAGAAATCGGCCGACTCGTGTGCCCGCGTCGATGGTCGTGAGGATGAACAAGGCCTCGAACATGATTGCGAAGTGATACCAAAGCGAGAGTGCGGTCGGGCTGGTCGAGACTCGAGCGAACATATGGGCCATGCCGACGGCAAACGTCGGTGCCCCACCCGCGCGGCCAAACATGGTTTGCTCCCCGAGATTGTGGGCGAGATCGGTCATCTGGGCTTCGCTCACGGGAAAACCAGCCGCAGAAACATTTGCCACGACCTCCGCTGGCGCACCCTTGACGTTGATGGCGAAGTATTCGCCCGGTTGCAGCACGCAGGCCGCAATCATCGCCATCAATGCGACCATCATCTCTGTTACCATCGCACCGTAACCGATGTCGCGAATACGCGACTCCCGTTCGAGCATTTTTGGTGTCGTTCCCGAAGCGATGAGGGAGTGAAATCCCGAGACCGCGCCGCAAGCGATGGTGATACAGACGAAAGGGAACACCGGTCCGGCGAAGACCAAGCCGCTCCCGTCAATGAATTTGGTCAGGGCAGGCATTTGCAGCACCGGGTGAATTAAGATGACGGCGACGGCAAGAGCAGCGACCGTCCCAAGCTTTAAGAACGTGCTGAGATAATCTCGCGGCGTGAGCAGCATCCAGACGGGCAAAATGGAGGCCGCGAGGCCATAGATCATGATCGCCCACGCCAGCCATTTGTCGCTGTGGCGAAACCATGCTTCGAGCTCCGGAAAATGGCTGAGAAATTGCCCTCCCCAAACCGCGAAAAAGAGACCAATCACTCCAAATGCCGTGATCCAGCCGACGCTGACTTTTCCGCTCCGCAAACCTGCTCCCATGACCAACGCGATGGGAATGGTCATTGCCATGGTGAAAACGCCCCATGGACTTTTTGCCAGCGCTTGCACGACGACTAATGCCAGCACGGCCATCAAAATGATCATGATCGCGAGCACACTCACCAGCGCCAATGCACCCACGCTGGGCCCAATCTCCTCTTTCACCATTTGTCCGAGCGTCTTCCCGCGCCGCCGGACGGAGGCAAACAGCACAATCATATCGTGCACGCCACCGCCCAGCGTGGCACCGATCAATATCCAAAGCGTCCCCGGCAAAAAGCCGAACTGCGCCGCCAGCACAGGTCCAACCAGCGGGCCCGGCCCTGCGATCGCGGCAAAATGATGGCCGAAAACCATCCACCGATTCGTCGGCACGAAATCTTTGCCATCGTTTTGGACCAGCGCCGGCGTCGCCCGCTCATCATCCAGCACAATCACCTTCGTCGCCAACCATTTTGAATAGAAGCGATAGCTGATAACAAAGGCGCATAGTCCCGCAACGATGATCCAGAGAGCATTGATCTGCTCGCCACGCGACATAGCCAGGATGGCGACGGATCCCAACCCAAGCAGGCTCACCGCGATCCAAAGCAACCTTTTCCAAAGGCTCATTCGCGTTCTACTCTACCAAGCAGTTGCAGTTTTCGCTATCATCTGACTGCGATTGACACGAGGGTAACATCACGTTACGGAGCGCTTCCCAATGCGTTTTTCGCACAAAATTGGCAAGGTAATTAGCGGCGAAGCCCTTGACAGCGCGAAGCGGCACACCAGTGCTTTCCTGCGCAACCGCCGATTTCCTGCGCGCCTCACCACCGCTGCCATTATCGCGTCCATTGATGCGACAGCATTCGAGGAAATTCGAAGGAAATATGCCGTCGAAGATCCGGGTGATGCTCCATCGAAATATCTCGACCTGAAAACATGGATGCAGATCAACTTGCAACGCGTCCGCGAACTCGAACTCGATTACGCACCGCCCAGTAACATCCTCGATATTGGCTGCGGCGCCGGTTACTTCCTCTACATCTCCAAGATGCTTGGCCACAATGTGCTTGGGCTTGATGTCGACAATATGCCCATGTTTCGGGAGTTGATCGAATTGCTGCGCGTTCCACGCGTGGTCGCGCGCGTCCAGGCCTTTCAGTCGCTACCGAATTTCGATCGCAAGTTCGATCTCATCACGGCGCATCTGATTTGCTTTAACAACCATAAAAGCGACAAGCTGTGGGGGCCTATCGAATGGGATTATTTCTTGGATGACGTCGCCAGACGTCTGACGTCGCAGGGTCGGGTTTGGCTCGAACTCAACCGTGAGTACGACGGTACCTACTACACACCTGAATTGGAGAAGTTCTTCCGCGATCGCGGGGCTCAGATCAGCTCTTATCGTGTGACGTTTAGTCCAGGGAAGCTCGTGCCTGCCGGAGTTGCTCTAGCCGCCTCTTAAAATCCTCGCGCCGCTGCTGATGCTCCTCGACGACACCTTTCGGAGCGCGCTCGACGAAAGAGTCGTTCGCCAGTTTTGCCTCGGTCAAGTTTAAATCAGCCTCCAACTTCGCGATCTCTTTGTCGAGTCTTTGCCGCTCCGCCGCGCGATCTCCTTCACCCATCACCAGAGATAATTCTCCCAAACTCACCGCAGTCAGAGATAAACCCGACGGCGGTTCGATTTTTGGATTAATTTCGAGCGACTCCGCGTTGAGCAGCCGGCTAATCGTAGGGCTCTCATCCTGAATCCACGCCGCCTCCGCCCGGAGCACGAAACGCGCTTTTCGATTCGACGGCACGCTTGCCTCCGCGCGTAAATTTCGCCCTGCTTCAACCAATGCATAGATGCCGCGGACTCTTGACTGCGCCGTTTTCACGCGCTCCTCATCGCCGAGATCAATTCGCTTCGGCAGAGGCACGAAATCGAGAAAGACCTTTTTGTTCTTCGCGAATCCCATGAGGGTCCAAAGCTCCTCCGTGATGTGCGGCATTAATGGATGCAACAACCGGAGCATTGCTGAGGTGACATAATCCATCGTGGCCAATGCGGCTTTTTTGCGCAGCTGATCGTCGCCAAAAATGTCTGTCTTGGCCGCCTCCACGAACCAGTCGCAATAATCGCTCCAAACAAAATCGTAGAGCCGTTGAACGACGGTATTGAATTGGTAATCGCGATACGCGGCCTCGGTCGCATCGATCGTTTCATTCAGGCGTGCGAGCACTTCGATTGCGTAAATAGAAACTTCGACCGGCTTCACCTGCGGATCGGGATCGGATGCCCCATGCATCTGACGAAGACGGGCGACGTTCCAAAGCTTGGTTGCGAAGTTTCTCCCTTCCTCGATTTGTTTCTCATCGAAACGGATGTCCTGTCCGCTCGGCGATATCCGCATCAGACCAAACCGCAAACCATCGGCGCCATACTTTGCGATTAAGTCCAGTGGGTCGGGAGAATTCCCAAGCGATTTTGACATCTTCCGGCCCTCTTTGTCGCGAATCAGCCCGGTGAAGAAAACATCGCGAAATGGGATGTTATCTTCGTCGCGGTCTGTCTTGCCCGGCTTGAATTCAAGGCCGGAAATGATCATCCGGGCGACCCAGAAGAAAATAATATCCGGCGCGGTAACGACCAGGTGTCGAGCGTGTCGGGATCTTGCGTCCAGCCTTCGCCGGGCGATTCGATCTGAACCCGCACCTCACTGTCGCGATACCACGCCGGAATTCGATGACCCCACCAAATTTGCCGGCTGATGCACCAATCCTGAATGTTCCCGAGCCATTGCTCATAGACTTTCTCCCAATGCATCGGAAAGAAACGGATCAAGTGTTGGCGGACCACGCGAAGCGCTTCCTCGGTCTTGGGATAATGCAAAAACCATTGTTCACTCAGCCGTGGCTCGATCGGAACGCCGGCGCGTTCACTGAAGCCGATCGTGCTCTCGTGCGGCTCGGTTTTCGAAAGTAAGCCGCGCTCCCGCAGAATCTTGGCCGCGCGTTCGCGCGCTTCAAATCGATCCAGACCGTGTAGCTCCGGCACGGCCGGACAGTCGATGCGACCGTCGTCTGTGAGGACGTCAATAACCGGCAAATTGTGGCGTTGGCCGATTTCGAAATCGAGGGTGTCGTGCGCAGGAGTTACTTTTAAAGCCCCAGTGCCGAATTCCGGGTCGATGGCGTCATCGGCGATAATTGGGAGTGCCTCGCGGGCCAGCGGCCGCCAGACTTTTTTTCCGATCAAATCGCGATAACGCGGATCACTCGGATGCACCGCCACTGCCACGTCGGCCATGATCGTTTCGGGACGGGTTGTGGCTAGTTTCAGAAATTTTCCCGGTTGTTCGACCAGCTCGTATCGCACATAGAAGAGCGCACTTTTTTGCGGTGTCGGAATGACTTCTTCGTCCGACAAAGCGGTCAAAGCGGCTGGATCCCAATTGATCATGCGGCGGCCGCGGTAGATCAGTCCCTTGTTGTAGAGATCGACAAAAACCTGAAGAACAGCGCGAACATACTCCTGGTCGAGCGTGTAGCGCTGTCGTGACCAATCTGCTGACACGCCCAGGCGCTTAAGTTGTTCGATAATGATTCCACCGTGTTTCTCCTGCCAATCCAAGACACGCCGCAGGAATTCCTCCCGCCCAAGGTCATGCCGTGTTTTGTTCTCCGTGCGTCGCAAATGTTTTTCGACCGCCGTCTGGGTTCCCACGCCAGCGTGATCCATTCCTGGGAGCCACAGCACCTCATGTCCAAGCATGCGGGCGCGGCGTGCCAGGATGTCCTGGATCGTGTTGTTCAAGACATGGCCAAGCGTGAGCACTCCGGTAATGTTGGGTGGCGGAATGACAATTGAGAACGCCAGCTTTGCTGATTTCGGATCTGCACGGAAGGCTCCGGCGTCGAGCCAGCGCTGATACCACACTGGCTCAACCGTCTTCGGGTCGTAATTTTTCGGCAAGTCCGCCATCGAGGTTGAAATCATCGAAGAGACCCAGGTAATTGCCAAATAAATCAGCGACACATCCGCAGTTGCGGTCAGGTGATGCCGCCATCATTTTGCAGAAATGCGCCGAATCTTTGTGCTTTCGGTTTCCCTTCTCGCCACCAGCGGTTTCGCGGTGGAATGGAAAGTAATGCATGAACAGGACGGCGATTACGTCAGTTTCGCGAACGTCGCCCAGTTTTATCAGTTTCCGAATTATACCCGAGTCAACGGCGGTGTGGCCTTGAGGAGTGATCAGCGCGGAATCCGCGCGGAATCCGGTCGGAGCGAACTTTTCATTAACGGCGTTCGTTTCTTCACCAGTTTTCCCATTCTCAACAACGGCAGCGACAATCTCATCTCGGCCATGGATGTCATCAAAATCATCGAGCCGGTGCTGCGGCCGAGTCGTATCACTGGCGCCCAGCCAGTCGAGACTATCGTGCTCGATCCTGGCCATGGCGGAGTCGATCAGGGTGCAGCGAACTCGTGGGGCAGTGAGAAAGCCTTTACGCTCGATGTCGCGCTGCGCGCTCGGGATGCGTTGAGCCGCGCAGGATTCAAAGTCGAGATGACTCGTTCGTCTGATATTTCAGTATCGCTGGACGACCGCGTAAGTTTCGCCAACCGGTTTACACGTGCCGTCTTTATCA
>QHNB01000061.1 GCA_003217965.1 Verrucomicrobiota bacterium
CATCTTCGTCAGTCTCCACTTCAACGCGACCGATCGCGATCCGGCCGCGACTGGATTCGAGATTTATTCACTAACCCCGCGCGGTGCGCCTTCTACTTACGAGGACTATCTCACTCTAACAGCGGTCAATATTCAGAACGGTAATACGGTCGATAACGCCAGCATCGAGTTATCGAGTTGCATTTATCATTCGCTGCTGGGTCACATTGATGAGTTCGATCGCGGAATTAAAAGGGCGCGATTCGCCGTCTTGCGGCTAACCAAAGTTCCCGCGGTTCTTGTTGAAGGCGGGTTTCTGACCGAGCGCGGGGAGAGTCGATTGATTGCCAATCCCGATTGGCGCAAAAAATTGGCCGACGCCATTTGCATCGGCATCGACAATTTCCGCACTTTGGCCGGGGCGAAGAAACGGCCATTGCTAGTAGCCGATTATCGCCGCGAAGCTCCCGTGCCGTCGCCTGCGGCCAATCAGCCGCTACAAAATCCGTTTGCGCCGGCAACGCTTTCCTTACAAAGCACGCCTCCGCCGCAGTCGGCGGCGGAGAACCCAGCGCCCAGCCCGAGCGTTTCCTCCGCCCCGCCAGAAAGATAGCGTGTAGCAACGCCTCTATGAGGCCTTTGCGCTGTGGCCGCGGTCTATGACCGTCCGACCCGCCGGGGCTGGGCGCGTCCTATAGTGGCAGGCGTGTCGCCTGCGACTCATTTAATTGCAGCCGGCACGGCTGCCTCTACAACAGGTCTGGAACCCCCAGGACACCAGGAGGAGATTCTGAATCATAAATCAAGAGAATGGGATGAACGAGATGCACGGCAAGGCCGCTCGGGAAGCGGTGGTGAAGCTGGGATGCCGAACCATGAAAGCAGGAATTCAGGAAGTTTGTCTTGTATTTCCTCATTTGCGGCATTCCTAATCAAACCTAGATCCATTCCTGGATTCCTGGTTTCCTGATTAAATTTATCCGCCTTCTTTCCTGATTTTCTGGAACCATTGACTTCGCATCGCTCAGTTCTATCCTGATTCAAGATAGCGGGGGAGCCGCAAGGCTGAGACGTCCTAGACGAAACCCCTTGAACCTGATGCGGGTAATTCCGCCGAAGGGAGCGAGGAGTCCGAGCCCGGACTGACGTTTCAGCCATGCGTTTCCCGCGCATGGTTTTTGTTTGCCGACAGAATTAACAAAATAGACCGGATGAAAACCTCAGACATTTCGGATTCTGAAAATTCTGTTCATTCTGTCGATAATAACGGCAGTGCCCGTGGTACCGTGGTACTTTGTGGACAGAATTAACAAAATGAATGGAGCGAGCGGGACGAGTGACATAGAAGGTAAAGCCGCGACGGGTAGCGGCGAGCGAGGCGGGACCCGATCGAGTTTCAATAAAAGGATTTCAGAAAAATTCGCCAATTCGGATTCTGCCGATTCTGTTCATTCCTTCCAAAATCAGCTGCCGAATCGCCGCAAGGTTTACGTAACTGAAGACTTCATTCCGATCTCCGCGTTCCTTCCTTTGTCATCCGCTCTTATCATGTCGAGCGAAGCCGAGACATCTCTGACGATTCCTCTTAGAACATGAAAACGAATAACGGTGCGCAAAAACCGCAGAGCACGGGCGCAGCTCTTCCCAACTCGCGCAAGGTTTACGTTCCCGGCCAACTTCATCCCGACATTCGGGTTCCATTCCGCGAAATCACTCTCGCCCCGACAAAATCGATCAGCGGCGAGATCGAAGTAAACGAACCGGTCCGTGTCTACGATACGAGCGGCCTCTGGGGCGATCTCGATTTCCATGGGAACGTAGAACAAGGACTTCCGCCCGTGTGCGCAAAATGGATCCGTGACCGCGGCGATGTTGAAGAATACGAGGGGCGCGAAGTCCGGCCGATCGACGACGGCTACCTCTCGATTGCGCACGCCGAAAAATCGGCGAAGCGCAATGGAAATTCGAAACTCGAAATTCCAAACTCGAAATTAGCTGCGCGACGATCTTTGCGGGCAAGGCCCAGCAAAGTCGTCACGCAGCTGTGGTATGCGCGCCAGCGCATCATCACGCCCGAGATGGAGTTCATTGCAATCCGCGAGAATCACGGATTGCAAAAGAAGAAGGATGAAGGAAGAGGGAAGAAAGGGGATACGGAATTTCTTAATTCTTCCTTCTTACCTCATACTTTCGCGCGCAACGATCTCGCCCACCAGCATCGTGGAGAGAGTTTTGGAACCAATATCCCTGATGAAATAACACCTGAGTTCGTGCGCAACGAGGTCGCGCGCGGCCGCGCCATTATCCCGTCCAACATCAATCATCCGGAAGCCGAGCCGATGATCATCGGCCGCAATTTCCTGGTCAAAATCAACGCCAACATTGGCAACTCCGCCGTCGCGTCTTCGATCGAAGAAGAGGTCGAGAAGATGCGTTGGGCGACAAAATGGGGCGCTGACACCGTGATGGATCTGAGCACCGGCAAAAACATACATGCCACCCGGGAATGGATCATTCGCAACTCGCCTGTTCCGATCGGGACCGTTCCGATTTATCAGGCACTGGAAAAAGTCGGCGGCCGCGCCGAAGAACTAACCTGGGAAATTTATCGCGACACGCTTATCGAACAAGCAGAGCAGGGGGTGGATTACTTCACCGTTCATGCCGGGGTTCTTCTCCGCTACATCCCGTTAACGGTTAAACGAGCCACCGGGATCGTTTCACGGGGTGGATCAATCATGGCCAAGTGGTGTTTGGCGCATCATCAGGAAAGTTTCCTCTACACTCATTGGGACGAGATCTGCGAGATCATGGCCGCTTACGACGTCAGCTTTTCCATCGGCGACGGTCTGAGGCCGGGCTCAATCGCCGATGCGAACGACGAAGCCCAGTTCGCCGAGCTTTACACGCAAGGCGAGCTTACTCAGCGGGCATGGAAACATCACGTGCAGGTGATGAACGAAGGCCCCGGTCACATCCCCATGCATTTGATTAAAGAGAACATGGAGAAACAGCTCGAGTGGTGCGACGAGGCGCCCTTCTACACGCTCGGTCCACTCACCACCGACATCGCGCCCGGCTATGATCACATTACGAGCGCGATCGGCGCGGCCATGATCGGCTGGTACGGGTGCGCCATGCTTTGTTACGTCACCCCGAAAGAACATCTCGGGTTGCCGAACAAGAAAGACGTGAAAGATGGTGTCATCGCCTACAAGATCGCCGCCCACGCCGCCGATTTGGCCAAAGGCCATCCCGGCACCCAATACCGCGACAATGCGATCAGCAAAGCGCGCTTTGAATTCAGATGGGAAGATCAGTTTAATTTGTCGTTAGACCCAGAAACTGCGCGTGAGTTCCACGACGAGACTCTCCCGCAGGAAGGCGCCAAATCCGCTCATTTCTGCAGTATGTGTGGTCCACACTTCTGTTCGATGAAGATAACCGAAGACGTTCGCCGCTACGCAGCCGAACAAAGTTTGACAGAAGAAGATGCCGTTAAACGCGGCCTTGAAGAAAAAGCCGCTGAGTTTGTAAAAAAGGGCGGCGAGGTGTACGCCAAAACCTGAAGAAGGAATCGAGTCGACTGAGATGGGGCGAGATGGACGGGCAAGCCCGAGAGGGCAAGAAGGCCGGACGGAATTCGAGTCAATGGAGGAAAAGAAGAAAGAATTCCTCAAGAAGGGTGCGAAGGTTTATGTGAATGGGTAGCGCGCCCGTCCTCTGCCACGCCGAAGCTTGGCAAAGGCGGGTCGCGTGTACGCCTGTCCGGCTCGGACTTTCGGCGTCTCGCCGAAACCATCTTCAGTTGTTTAGTAATCGCCACGCTGGACAAAGGCCTGCAAGACAAGGCGTCTGAGTTTGTCGAAAAAGGCGCCGAAATGAAACTTTGTCTTTGCGAGAATGTCAACCGAATGGAGCCGACCCGGGATGCGGCGACAACACTTGTAGCCGCGGTCGCTGACCGCGGCCATTGCTTTGGTCGCCATAGATCGCAAAGGCGGGTCGAGCAATTTCCTAGCGTTATCAATGTGGTGGCTCGCCACGGAGATAGAATGCCGTGGCTGCAACGATCGTCTATCTAGTTGCCGGTACTGTATGAAGACTGTTCCAAAACCCTTTGCAGCGATCTTCTGGGGCGGACTCCTTGCCGGCATCTTCGATATCACTCAGGCTTTTATTGGATTCGGTCTGCGCGGTTCCACGCCATTCCGAATCCTGCAAGGTATCGGACGAGGTATCTTTGGAACTCGGTCGCGTGAGATGGGGTGGACGTCCGCTGCGATTGGCCTTGTGTGTCACTTCACCATCACGTTCACGGCCGCGACCGTCTACTATCTCGCCAGTAGAAAGCTTCGCATACTTGTCGAACGTCCCGTCCTCTGCGGCCTCGTCTACGGCGAATTGGTGTTCCTGTTCATGTACTTCGTGGTCATGCCGCTTGCCATCGGTCAACCGCATTTCAACATCGCAACTTACATCACTGGCCCAATCGGCCATCCATTTCTGGTTGGATTACCAATCGCTCTCGCCGTCCGTCGTTACTCAAGCTAAGTGGGAAGGCCTGCCAATCCGTCTCGGACTGTAGCCGCGGTCGCTGACCGCGGATTTTGCTCCGCTCGCATTGGGGGGCGAAGTATGGTCGCGGCGGTGCGAGCCAGACTGGCATTTGAGCGATCCGGCAGCTGCCGGACTCATCGCCTTTAGTGTTGACCATCCTATCCGGGCCACTCATCCTTCAAATTCGAAACGGAACCGAAAGGATTTATGAAAAAATACATTACCTATGCAATTACTGCCTTTTTCGCGACGATCGCAGTTTCGATCGCCGCGCCGGACAAGGACGCGATCATGACGAAAGAAAAAGCCGCCTGGCAAGCCTTCAAGGACAAGAAGTCAGACGAATTCAAAAAGCTTCTCAGCGCCGGCTTCATGGGCGTTTACAGCGACAACATCTATACCGTGCAAAAACAGATCGATGACATGCAAAAGTGGGACATGAAATCGTTCTCGTTTACCGATATGAATGTCGTTTTCCCGGATGCCGATACGGCGACGATCACCTACAAAGTGACGGTGGAGGGCACGTACGGGGGTAAGGACGTTTCAGGCAACTACAACGCCGGTTCAGTCTGGAGAAAGCATAATGGCGTATGGCATGCCGTCTTCCACACCGACATGAAAGAGGAAAAACCATCCAGTTAAGAACAAGCAGTCGCTTGCCGTGGCGACCGCGCGCGAGTTCCACGACGAATGGAGCGAGCTGGGATGAGCGACATGGACGGAAAAGCCGCACAGGGTCGCGGCGAGTGAGCGGGAAGCGAACGAGTTCAATGGAGCGAGCAGGGATGAGGTGCGAACCGCACTTGTATTTCATGGCCGGGTCCGAGCTGGACAGGCAAATGGCCGCGAGCTAGCGGTGAGTGGAGCGCGAAACGACTGAATACAAATTAAATTAGAAGTCGGCAGAAAACGCCGAATGATTTTACAGTTTGCGATAACCCGGATGCACGTCGGGCGTCAGGCCTTGCTGGTGGACGATTTTACGGCCCAAAGCCGCGAGCGTGTTACGCTCTTCTGCCGTTAGGCCTGCGCAAAGGTCGGCTTCGTGTTCTGCGGCTAACTTGGAAAGCTTTTCCAGCATTGCTCGACCCCGCCTGGTCAGGATGAGCACGGAGTGGCGGCGATCTGTGGTGCTGCGTTTCCTTTCGACCAGCCCTTTTCCCACAAGCTCATCAATCAGTATGACCATGCGGCTGGGGAGCACGCCGAGTCTTTTCGCTAACGTCCGTTGATTGCACGAGGGAATTTTGGCGATAATGCGCAAGATTCCAGCGTGCCGCGGCGCGAGGCGTAATCTTTTGATGCGCTCGCCAAAACGATCGGCGGCGTGCGCGCCGAGCTGGGCGAGGAGGAAAGCGGCGCCCGTTGGTTGTTGCTTGCGAGATTCCATGAGGCTGGTGAGCAGCCAGCTTAACGAAATTAGTTGAAAAAGGCAATCGTTCATTTAATGAATGATTCATGAATACAATCAACTTCTTGCCGCGCGGAAATGGTCACCGCGGACCGCATCCGGGCATTCTGGCAATTGTCTACACGCTTCTCTTTAACGCAGGCCTGTATCAAGTCGTCAGCTTTACCGGTGGACCGCATTTTCCAGGTCCGTGGGAATCGAGCGACGCGATTACTGCTTATTTTCAAACTTATCCCAAGACGGTTTTGCTCTGCGCCTTCCTCCAATTCGGTGCCGCGATCCCTCTTGGGATTTTCACGGCCACAGTAGTGAGCCGGCTTCAATTCCTCGGTGTGCGCGCGGCCGGCCCTTACATTGCGTTGTTTGGCGGGTTGATGACGGCGTTTAACATGGCAGCAACTGCCTTTGTCCTCTGGGTGATGGCGTATCCTGGGATCGCCGAGGACGCAGGTGTCCTGCGGGCATTCTATTATCTCGGATTTGCTTTTGGCGGTGTGGGCTTTTCCGTTCCGCTAGGTCTGCTCATTGCCGGAGTGTGTATCCCGGCGGCGTTCTTCAAGCTCCTTCCGAAATGGCTTGTCGCATTCGGGTTGATCCTCGCGATTATCGGAGAGTTGAGCGTTCTGACTCTGATCATTCCTCAAGCGCTCTTTCTCATTCCGCTGACGCGATTCCCCGGATTTATCTGGCTCATCGCCGCGGGATTCGCACTACCGAAAACAATCGCGTCACGAACGCCGCCGACCAGCGAGTGAAGATCGGGCGACTTTTATCACGAAAAACCCCGCGCACGATGATTCGAAAACGCCGAGGTTGACTCGCGATTTCCCAATCGATCCACCGGCGTCGCCGCACGGCGTATTCAACGTCGAATGCGGAAGGAGCCTCAAGGATTCCGAGTCGAGGGTCTTTCTACTGCGGTGATTTGCAGAGCTTCTGGAACGCTGGATCGCTGCGCAGCGGGTCCCAAATAGGATCGAGACGCAGCAGCGCCGGCGTAACTGGATTTCCGTAGAGCCACCCCGTATAGGGAATGCGAACGAGGCGTGCGAGCAATTCGATGGCCCGACTCTTCTCGCCGAAAAGTGTCGCTACGACGGCCATGTTCTCGTCGCCAAACGGGCCGACGGCCGCATCTCGTGACACCGGCGTGATTGTCTTGACGCGCTCGGCTTCTTTCCATGCACCGCTCTTGTCGCCCAGGAGGGCGTATGTCTGAGATAATACGATAGCCAGCCAATCATTGTCTGGTTGCTCGCGAGTTAATTGTACGAGCCTGTCCCGCGTCTGCGTGCCGGTAGCTTGCACGCCTGCGTCGTCGCCAGCCAGGTGTTGCTCGATAATTAAGAAATAGCTGAACACTGCCTGTTCAACCTCGGAACCGAACTCAAACTCGGCGAAGCGCGTCTTTAGGAGCCGGATCGCCTCGTCATACTTTCGCTCGAGTCTTAGTTGTGTGACTTTTGCACCCACTGCATCATATGAGGGAGTGAGTGCGGTGATAGCGGCCAGGTATTTGTTAGCTTCCGCCAAGTCGCCCTTTGCCTGGTAGATCGAAGTTTTCTCGGCTTTGATCTCAGGGTCGTCCGGGCGAATTTCCAAGGCACGATCGAGCAACTGAAGCGCCGTCTCGAACTGACGCTGATCGCCGTAATTGAAGG
>QHNB01000132.1 GCA_003217965.1 Verrucomicrobiota bacterium
CGGCCGATATTGAAGCTAACCCGCGTTTGCTCGAAGCCACACACATCATCGGTATTACGCTGAAAGGACTTGGTTACGCTGTGTTCGCCCGGATCGTGCCGCTGAAAACTGTCGATGATCTAATTGGTGGAAGCGTACGCGTAGCGTGGCGCAACATGCGCCAATATGTTGAATTCGAGCGGAACCGGGCCGGCTCGCAGAAGAGCTGGGAATGGTTTCAATAGTTGGCTGAACAGCTCGAGAGACATGGGACAAGTCGCACCAACCTAGGGACAGGCGCGTATGTCGTGTATCGGGATTGGAAGCCTTAAGCGATGAGTCAATGGCTGGTGGCAGAGAGAAGAAATGGGCTCGGCTTCGCCAATTAACAGGAAACGTCAATCGGCCTACTAAAAATGAGAGAACAGGGTAGGAGCGATTGCCTCAATCGCCCGCGGGCGCTTCATGGCGAAAACACCGTTTTGCGTTGCACGTTCGGTCGTTTTGGTATTCTGACGCGGTGGATTTATCCACTGTCGCAAACATCGCCACCGCATTGACGGTGCTTACCGCTGTTATCTTCGGCTTAATCGAAGCTCGTCATCTCCGCCGCGATCGGGAGGAACGAGCCGCGCTCGAAGCGGTTCACGCGATGTTGACGCCAGCCTATATGGAATTCTTTCTTCTCATCCAAACGACGCTTCCCGAGAATGCTTCGCCAGCCGAGGTCGAATCTAAGCCGGATACGCTGAGGGCGGTGCGATCCATCGGGCTCGTTATCGAAGGACTCGGTTACTCTGTTTTCGAGCGCATTGTGCCGCTCCGTATCGTCGACAATCTCGTGGGCGGAAATATTCGCATCATCTGGCGAAAATTGCGGCGTTATGTTGAGTTTGAACGCGAACGCAGCGGATCGCAAAAGACGTTTGAGTGGTTTCAATGGCTTGCTGAACAGCTGGAGCGATATGAGGAAGGCAAGACCAGCCTGCAGATCGGCGCTCACGAAGCTTATCGCGATTGGAAAGCATAGTTTGCTACAGCGATTAAAAAGCCGCGGCCAGCGGCCGCGGCTACAATCTTGCGTTCACCGCCAGCGGAGAGTCAGATTACGGCTAGGACGTTTGCGTTCCGCCAGTAAATCAGAGAACATTGCGCATGGCGTTTGATCTGAAGGAAATCATCGCGGCACGGCTGGGTGAAAACTACGAGCTGCATCATCGGCACGTGAATCGGACGCTCGTCGCGGCGCAGCGCGTAATCGGTTTCGACAAGGTCTACGCCCGAGCGGAAGGCGCTTATCTCTATGACATGGATAACGCCGCCTATCTCGATTTCCTGAGCGGCTATTCCGTTTTCAACATTGGCCGGAATCATCCGGTGGTGAAGCGGGCCATCCGTGATGTGCTCGATCTCGATCTGCCGAACATGGTGCAAATGGATTGTTCGCTCCTGAGCGGATTGCTCGCCGAAGCGATCACCAAACGCACCCCGCGGCATCTCGACGCTGTCTTTTTTTGCAACTCCGGCACGGAAGCCATGGAAGGAGCGCTGAAATTCGCCCGGGCTGCCACTGGCCGGAAACGGGTCATCTCGCTGGAAAGCGCTTTTCACGGACTCAGCCTCGGGTCCTTGTCATTGATGGGCTGCGACAGTTTCACCGAGGGTTTCGGTCCTTTAATGGATGAATGGGACACGCGAATTGCACTCGATGACATTGCGTCGCTCGAGCGCGAACTGGCCAAGCGCGATGTTGCCGCGCTCGTAATCGAACCGGTCCAGGGCAAAGGCTGCAAGTCACCGAGTGACTCGTTTTTCCCGCGCGCGCAGGAGCTTTGCCATCAGTATGGCACGCTCTTTATTTCCGATGAAGTCCAGTGCGGCCTTGGACGAACAGGAAAAATGTTCGGCTTCCAGCATTGGAATCTCGAACCAGACATCATTACGCTGGCGAAAACCTTAAGCGGCGGTTACGTCCCGTGCGGCGCGATCGTGACCCGGCGCGATATTTATCAGAAGACGTTTAGTCGAATGGATCGTTGCGTGGTTCATTCCACTACATTCGGTCGCAACAACCTCGCCATGGCCTGTGGCCTGGCTGCGCTGGAGGTGATCGATCAGGAAAATCTGGTCGAACGCGCCGCGAAAATGGGCGCGCAATTGATGGAACGCGTCGATGCCCTGCGCGCCAAACACTCATTTATCAAGGAGGTGCGCGGTAGGGGTCTGATTATCGGCATCGAATTTCACGAGCCGAGCGAGTTCAAGCTGAAGATGGCCTGGAAATTACTGCACAAAGTCGACAAGGTCCTCTTCGCGCAAATGATCGTGACCCAGATGCTAAGCAAGCATCATATCCTGACCCAGGTTGCCGGTCATGCCATGGACGTAGTGAAAATACTACCCCCGCTCATTATTGGTGAAGGCGAGATTGATCTTTTCGTAAGCGCGCTTGATTCGGTGTTGACCGAGTGCCGCAAATTCCCTGGGCCGATGTGGGAGCTTGGCAATAACTTTGTCCGGGCTGCCATGGGCTCCAGGCGATCGGCGCAAGCGCCTGTCGTCTCCGCCTAGTTCGTCACGTCGCAATCACTTCAAAGGATTTGCGTTGAGCCGTTGTCGGGCTGGCGTAGGTTTTGATTCTGGAGGAATCAACCAATGAGCATTGCCGTCGAGGAACCGAAACAAACAGGAGCTAAGCTGAACCAACTGGAGCAGCTCAAAAAATTTACCAAAGTCGTCGCCGATACCGGTGATTTCGAATCGATAAAAGCCTTCAAACCGCAGGATGCGACGACCAATCCAAGCCTTATTTTTGCTGCGACCCAGAAGCCGCAGTATGTCCATTTGCTGGAAGAAGTCCTGCGGGAACGCAAGAAGTCGGGCCTGACCGGTGCAGCGCAGATTGAAGATATTATCGATCATCTGCTCATTCGGTTTGGCTGTGAGATCCTGAAAATTGTGCCTGGCCGCATCTCGACCGAAACGGATGCGCGCTATTCCTTTGACATACAGGGCTCGATTAAGAAGGCACGCCGTCTTGTTGAATTATATAAGGAACGCGGAATCGGCCGCGAACGGGTGCTGATCAAGATTGCGTCGACCTGGGAGGGCTTTCTCGCGGCAGAACAGCTTCAAAAGGAGGGGATCCATTGCAATATGACGCTGCTCTTTTCGATGGTACAGGCCGCGCGTGCAGCCGAGGTCAAAGTGCAATTGATCTCCCCCTTTGTCGGCCGGATTTACGACTGGTACAAAAAAGAAAATAAACGCGACTATCAGCCGGCAGAAGATCCAGGGGTGCAGTCGGTGAAGGAAATTTATAGTTACTACAAGAAGCTCGATTACCCGACCGAAGTAATGGGAGCTAGTTTCCGAAATAAAGGTGAGATACTCGAACTGGCCGGTTGTGACCTCCTTACCATTAGCCCGGAGCTGATGAAGGAATTAGCTGATTCAAACGAGCCGGTGGAGCGCAAGCTGAGCCCGGAAAAAGGGAAGCTAGCGCAAGTAACGCGTTTGGAACTGGACGAGAAAAAGTTTCGGTATCTCCTGAATGAAAATGCAATGGCGACGGAGAAGACAGCGGAAGGAATTCGCAAGTTTGCCGCCGACATTGTGAAGCTGGAGAAGTTTGTCGCCTCGAAGTTGTAGCCGCGGTCGCTGACCGTGGCCGGGTCGACCTCGAAGTTAGCCGCGGTTGCTGACCGCAGCGTGGCGTCGGCGACGCCACGCTACAGGATGTTTAATGTTGTTTTAGTTGAGCCGGAGATTCCGCCAAACACCGGTAACGTTGGTCGCCTGTGCCTGGCTACCGGATCGACGCTTCATCTTGTCGGACCACTCGGCTTTTCAATCGATCATCGGCAGTTGAGGCGTGCCGGGCTCGATTACTGGGAAGGAGTCAACCTCCGCAAATGGCCCAGTCTCGAAGCTCTTCAAGCAGCCAATGCTTCAGCACGTTTCTTTTATGCGACGACGAAATCCAGCCGGCCGTATTTTGAGGCAAAGTTCGAGCCGGGCGATTTTTTCGTCTTTGGACGAGAAACCAAGGGATTGCCGGAGACTTTGCTCGAGCGGAACAGTGAAAGTTGCCTGACAATTCCGATGGAGGGAACTCGAAGTCTAAATCTCGCGACTGCGGTGGCGATTATTTTGTTTGAAGCAATGCGCCAACAACGGTGTTGAATAAAGCGAAGAAGGCGATTGTCTATAGAACCCAAGTCGCCGCCGAGCAGGGCACGGAGCAACCAACCAACACCGGCCGCGCAAAACGGATCTCGTCCTTCGGGCGTCGGCGTAGTCCCCCGTTATTCGAATCGGCCGGGTCGGGTCAACGGCTATGCAAATTTGCCAGAAACGCGCCGCTACCCTGGTAACCTCGCGCTCCAAAATAACGGCCTAGCGAATCGGGATGGAAATTGGCGCCTCCGACAATTTGATAATCGCGCATTGGCCAATCAAAACACGAGTGGAATCGTGCGACGGAATTGGCGCCATTTCGACTTAAGCGGAAGGGGCGACCCGAATGACGTGCCTCGCGATGCAAGCGGACGGCGCAATAGGAACCTCCCGAATGTCTCCCTTGGCCAAAACACACTTGACGGTCATCGAGGTGATCGCCTTTTGCGGAATGGCGGTACGACTGTCGCAAATGCGGGGCGAAACCGAGGCGGGAATCCAGTTGTCGCGTTTAATAACGGTGACGCGGTCAGCTTTGCAGATGCACGACGGCGTTGTCACGATTTCGGGCGCGGTCACGACCGCGACTGGTGGCATCGGCGTTGCCATACCATCATCCTGATTAGCGGTGGTTTTTGGGCTTGGGATGCCGGTTGGTGGTATCCGGCCTGGGGTTATGATCCGTCGTATTCCAACTATGCTTACGACGGTCCCGTCTACGGCTATGATGGATTACCCCCGGATCAGGTCATCGCCAACGTGCAAAGCGCGCTGCAAGAACTCGGCTATTTTCCTTATGCCGTCGACGGTGTCCTTGGGCCTAGTACTGAGCAGGCGCTCGCCGATTACCAACGCGATCAAGGGTTATCTATCACGGGAGCGATCGATCGCCCGACGTTGCTTTCGCTCGGGTTCATTTACTAAAGGAGGACCAAAACGCGGCCGCGTTGCTGGTTTCGCGCTGACGCGATAAGCTCGGCGCAATGCCAACCGGAGAAGATGCGCCTCTGATTGCTCGTAATTTGCGACGTTCGTTTCGGATCGGCTCGCGTCGAATCGAGGTTCTTCGTGGCATCTCGATGGAAGTGCGTCATGGCGAGGCGGTGTTTTTGGTCGGCGCTTCCGGCGCGGGAAAAACAACGCTGCTTTATACTTTGGCTGGCCTGGAACGGCCGGAAGAGGGGACGGTGGAGTTCCGCGGACGTCGCCTTTACAGCGGGAGCTCGCGATCGGAGGCAAAGATCCGCAACACGGAGATGGGTTTTGTTTTTCAGGGATATTTTCTGCTGCCGGAGCTAACGGCGCTGGAGAACGTCATGCTCCCGGGGATGATCGGCGGGCGAGTAAAGAAGTCAGTCGCGGAAGAAAGCTTGCGGGCGGTTGGGCTGAGCGAGCGACTGCAACATTTACCGGCTGAGCTTTCCGGAGGCGAGCAACAGCGAGTGGCGATTGCGCGGGCGCTTGTAAACGATCCTGAAATTGTATTTGCCGATGAACCGACCGGAAATCTTGATTCAAAGACCGGTGACGCAATCATCGATTTGTTGCTGTCGCTCGCGCGGGAGAGGAACAAGACTCTGCTGGTCGTGACGCACGACGCGCGTTTAGCTGGACTTGGCGATCGTCAGTTACACATCGTTGACGGGCAGCTGGAATAAATGTCTGCGGCTTTTCGTAGCCCCGAAAGCTGATGAGCTCTATCTCGTCCTGCTTTGTGAACGGCGCGGAGGCCGTCCCTCCGGCTGGACGGCGCGTTGCAGTTGGCGCCGCGACTCGGAGATCAATGCGGTGAGGCCGCGCACGCCAGCTGCTGGCGTTTGCGATTGTTGATCGGATCGAAATGTATGGGCCTGCCTTGCAAGGGTTGGCTTTGTTGTAGTGTCCGCTGTCTCAGCGGACTTGATGCGCTGGGGACAGCGCACACTACAGTGCCCGGTTCTTTGGCGGAGCTCGAAATGCTGCTTGAATTGATGGCTTAACCGCGGAGATTTTTTTGTGCTTACAAAAACAGCAAACAGCGGTACTGGCGCAGCATTAGTTGAAGATGAGCTGAAGCAAGGGAAGTCGGCTTCGGTAAAACGGGCGGACGAGCCGCGCATGACGAAAGCGGGGGCTAAGTCGCTCACGATTTACATCGACGGCGAATTCTTTCCCGAAGCAGAGGCGAAGGTTTCTGTATTCGATCATGGTCTTTTATACGGGGATGGCATTTTCGAGGGCATCCGCTTCTACAACGGCCGCGTCTTCAAGTTGGAAGAGCATCTGGCGCGCTTATGGGATTCGGCCCGGTCCATTTGCCTCGATATCCCGATGTCGCGCAACGAAATGGCCGAGGCATTACTGGAAACGATTCGCCAGAACGACCTGCGTGATGGTTACATCCGGTTGCTCGTCACGCGCGGAGTCGGCAATCTGGGATTAAATCCGGCGCAATGTAAGCGAGCGAGCGTGATTATTATTGCCGCGACAGTCACTCTTTACCCCGACAAAGCTTACCGGGACGGACTAACGGTTGTGACCTGTGCGACGCGGCGAACCAGTCCGAGCGCGCTGAATCCGGCCGTCAAATCGTTGAATTATTTGAACAACGTGATGGCTCGTATCGAGGCGAACCTGGCTGGCGCCGACGAAGCACTGATGTTGAACGATCAGGGGAACGTGGCCGAGTGCACGGCCGACAATGTTTTCATTATCAAACGCGGCGAGATTTTTACGCCTCCGATTCACGCGGGGGCGCTGCGCGGTGTTACGCGGTCAGTTGTCTTCGATATAGCGGCGGAGCTCGGATTGAAGATTTCTGAGACTGATATCACCCGGCATGATGTCTTTATCGCCGATGAATGTTTCCTCACCGGCACAGCGGCGGAAATCATCCCCGTGGTTAAAGCCGATGGGCGCGTTATTGGAAACGGAAAGCCGGGACCAATCAGCACCCGGATGATCGGGCTTTTTCGCGAACTAACGAGCGAAACTGGTACACCCATCTTCCCATAAAGAGTCGAGCTGAGCCGGACGGCGCGCGAGATGCTAAGCTAAAGGAGGGTTTTGAATTTTTAACCTCCGTCATGGTCTAAGTTACCGAAATGTTGTGCGACGTTTGTAAATGTAATGATGCGACGGTTTTCCTGACCCAGATCCTCGATGGCAAAATGCAGAAGGTGAACCTTTGCGAAGCCTGCTCGAAGGAGAAGGGAGTGCAGGATCCGACCGGTTTCGCTCTGGCTGATTTGCTGCTTGGTATCGGTGCGGCCGAGGAAATCGAGAAAGGCGCCGCTACCACACGCTGTCCCGTCTGCGGCTTCACCCAGGCCGACTTTAAAAAAACTGGCCGGCTTGGTTGCAGCACCTGCTATACCGCATTTGCGGAGGGACTCAGTTCGCTTTTGAAAGCGATGCACAAAGGCATCGAACACGTGGGTAAACTGCCCGCCCGGGCACAACGCACTCTGGCATTGAATGACCGGATGAAGTCTCTGACCGAAGATCTGCGCAAGGCCGTGGAAGCGGAGAATTACGAGACGGCAGCCTCGCTGCGTGATGAAATCAAGCAACTTCAAACAGAGCTAGCGAATCCGTCATGAAGTTTCAGAGCGTCATTACCAGCACCGGCGAATGGTTGCGCGGGGAGGGGCCGCACCACCAAATCGTTGTCAGTAGCCGGGTGCGGCTGGCGCGCAATTTGCGGAATCGTGCGTTTCCGGGCTGGGCGAAAAAAGCGGAACGGCTCGCGATTCTCGACTTGATCAAGCCGCAAGTGGAGGAATTACCCGAGATGCAGGACTCCTTTTCCGAGGTCTTGCAAGATCTCTCCGCCGTCGAAAAACAAGTCCTGGTCGAGCGGCATCTGATCAGCCGGGAGCATGCGGCGAAGAGCATCGGGAGCGCGATCGTGATGAATCGCAAACAAACGCTCAGCATTATGGTGAACGAGGAGGATCACCTCCGCATGCAATCAATCCGCTCCGGTTTGCAGTTGCGACAGGCATTTAAACTCGTCGATAAAGTAGACAGTGCGCTCGAGAGCAAGCTCGATATCGCCTACGATGCGAAGCTTGGTTATCTCACCGCCTGCCCGACCAATGTTGGGACTGGGATGCGGGCATCGGCCATGCTGCATTTACCCGGCCTGGTCTTGAGCGAACTGATTAATCAAGTGATCCAGGCAGTGAACAAAATCGGTTTGGCCGTGCGCGGATTGTACGGAGAAGGCACGGAGGCGATGGGAAATCTTTTCCAAATTTCCAACCAAACCACGCTTGGCGAAAAAGAGGACGAGATCATCGCGCGCTTGAGCAAGGTGATTGAAACGATCATCGAAAAGGAACACGACGCACGGCAGGTGTTGATCCAGAAAAAGCCGAACACGCTCTGGGACCAGATCGGTCGCGCCTATGGAGTGCTCACTTACGCGCACGCTATGACGTCAAAAGAAGCGCTGAATTTATTGTCGATTGTTAAACTTGGAATCGATCTCGGCACGTTCCCGGAAGATAAACGGTTGCCCATAGACGAGCTTTTCATCGAAACGCAGCCGGCGCATTTGCAAAAAGGGACGCAACAAAAGTTGAACGCGGAAGAACGCGATCATTTGCGTGCCGAGATTATCCGCGAACGTTTGAAAACAGTTCCCAAACCTGATATGAGTAAAGTGGCACGGGAGCCGGCTTCCGGGAATTCCGAGCCAGCCAAGCATGAATAATTTTACCCCGCGGGCTCAGCAAGTTCTGCAACTTGCGCGAAAGGAAGCTGATCGGTTCAATCATAATTATGTCGGGACCGAGCATCTGTTACTCGGCTTGATCAAGCTCGGACAAGGCGTTGCTGTCAACGTCCTGCAAAAGATGGGCCTCGATCTCGAGACCGTCCGCATGGAGGTGGAAAAACAGGTCGGCTCCGGTCCGGAGACAAAAATGGTCGGCAACATTCCTTACACACCACGGGTAAAAAAGGTTCTAGCCCTCGCCGGGAAGGAAGCGAAGGCGCTGAATCATTCCTATGTCGGGACCGAGCACATTTTGCTGGGACTTCTGCGCGAGGGCGAGGGTGTTGCGGCCCGGGTCCTGAAGAGTCTCGAGATCGATATCGAGCGGACACGCAATGAAATTTTGAAGGAACTCGATCCAAATTTCACGCCGCCGGAGGGCGAGCCCGAAGCAGAACAGGGCACGGCCAGCGCCGGCAAGAAAGACGTGAAAACGCCAGCCCTGCGCGCGTTTGGCCGGGACCTGACCGATTTAGCCAAGAAATCGGAGCTCGATCCGGTGATCGGCCGCAAGAACGAAATCGAGCGCGTCATTCAAGTGCTCTGCCGACGGACGAAGAATAATCCGGTGCTGCTCGGCGAAGCTGGCGTTGGCAAAACCGCAATTGTTGAGGGATTAGCTCAGGAAATCGCCAACGGGAACGTGCCGGAGCTTTTGCGCGACCGAAAGGTAATCACGCTCGATCTCGCCCTCATGGTGGCCGGGACGAAGTACCGCGGCCAGTTCGAAGAGCGGATCAAAGCCGTGATGGATGAAATTCGCCGGAGCAAGAACGTCATCCTGTTCATCGACGAGCTACACACTATTGTCGGTGCAGGCTCGGCCGAAGGCGCGATGGACGCGAGCAATATCATCAAGCCGGCATTGAGCCGGGGCGAGTTGCAGTGCGTGGGTGCAACGACCCTGAACGAGTATCGCAAATACATCGAAAAAGACGCGGCGCTGGAGCGACGTTTTCAAACGGTGAAGGTCGAAGCGCCGACTATTGAAGAAGCGATTCAGATTTTGAGAGGTCTGCGACCGAAATACGAGGCACATCACAAAGCGAAACTGACCGACGAAGCGCTCGAGATAGCAGTGAAACTCTCGGAGCGTTATATCACCGGAAGATTTTTACCGGACAAAGCAATTGATGTCATGGACGAGGCTGGCGCACGGGCCCGCATCAACGCCATGACGCGTCCGCCCGACGTGAAGGAAATCGAGAAAAA
>QHNB01000133.1 GCA_003217965.1 Verrucomicrobiota bacterium
TTTTCGCCATCGGCGCTGAACGTGACGGAACGAGTCGTCACGCGCAACGCGTTTTAATTACACGCGTGAGCGTGCTGTCTGGGGTGCGACCATTGAGCGATGTTCTGGACGCAATGGTGCGCGTGATCATGCTGGCAATAGTTGGCTTCCGAGGTTTTTAGCGCAGCCCTACGCTTAATCTCTCGTTCTACTGTTTGCGGGAGAAATAGGCTTATCAGGAACCACATCAATGTGATAAGCACGAATGCGCCGGAAATCTCTGCGACCACGAATTGCCAGCCCATCAATATCCAAAGCACCGCGCCGAGTTCGATCACGAGATTGGTGGAGGCGAATATGAATGCCAGAGCGGGCACAACCGCAGCTCCTTGCCGGATTGCACTTCGCGCCGCCGCTACCGCCGCGTAGGAGCACGAACTACTGGCCGCACCAAAACCGGTCGCCAGCGCGACGGATTTGAAGCTTGTGTGACCAAACGCCCGGGTCATCCGCTCCTTGCTGACGAAAACTTGGAGGGCACCCGATATCGTAAAGCCGAGAACGAGGGCCCAAAATGTCGCCCACAGGATTGCCAGGGCGTGACACAAACTCAGCCAAAGCCAGTTCATTCCACTGAAGATGCGCCGAGGTACCGGCGCCGCCAGTTCTCAAGACAGGAGTGCAGAGGCAGGCGCACATGGCGACGCGCGCGAAGAGGAATTGCGTAGCTGGGTGACGTAGCCTACCTATGCGACGTTTTGGTGAAGACTCTTGCTCCGATAATGGCACTTGGCGCCTTCGCCTTGCTGTTGTTTCTGCTGGAGCGATGTTTTCCGCTCCGAAAGAGCAGATATTCGTTGGTGACGCGACTCATTGCCAATGTCGCAATCTCCGCGTTTACCTTTATCGCCGCCATCGGTCTTGTGCAGCCGGCAGCGCGCTGGGCCTTACGCTGGTCTGCGGAAAAACCATTTGGTCTCATTCATCTCGCTGTGCTACCGGCGTGGGCGGAGTTCGTGTTTAGCTTTCTACTCATGGACCTGGCGTTTTACTACTGGCATTTGGCCAACCATCGCGTGCCATTTCTCTGGCGCTTTCACAATGTTCATCACATCGATCCCGATCTCGACGTTTCAACCGCCTTTCGCTTTCATTTTGGTGAGATCACGCTCTCGAGCGCCTTCAGTGTCATACAGGTGAGTTTGATCGGCATCTCGCCCTGGGCATTTGCGATCTACCAAGTTGCTTTTCAGGCCGAGGTGGTTTTTCACCACAGCAATCTGCGCTTACCCATTGGTTTCGAGCGGCTCTTGAGCAAAATCATCGTAACTCCGCGAATGCATGGCATCCACCACTCGCAGGTCCGGCGCGAAAACAATTCAAACTTCGGTACGGTGTTTACCTGGTGGGACCGGCTTCACCGCACATTGGGACTAAACATTCCGCAACACGAAGTCATTGTCGGGATCCCAGCTTACGCCGAGCCGGAGGACAACCGCATATCCAACGCCCTGCTCATGCCGTTTCGGAGACAACGCGATTACTGGCGCCGAAGGGATGGCAGCATTGTCGAACGAGCGGCGCCAATGTCACGGCGGCCATCCTACCATCTGGCCGAATAACCGTTTTAGGTTCCGATGCGACGGAAGGTGAACGTGGTCTCAGCCTTCACCATTTTGCCGCGAATCTCTAGCAACGGGTAGATGAGGAAATTGATTGGCCCGCTCGCCGGCTCCGGATCAACCACGAGATCCCGACCCTTAGTTAACTCGAAACGATTCGCAGGGTTGTGGCCGAAATAGTAATGGGCCAGTTTCGGATTTTTCCACGCTTCACTGATATCAACGGGTATCCAACGACCGCCCGCAAAGAACTCCGCCCAGCAATGATAGCCGTCGATCACACCTTCGTTTTTCTCCGCAGGAATTGTGGCGCCGATTGCGAAACGCGCCGGAATGCCGATACTACGCGCCAACGCGATAAAGTAGGCGTGGAAGTCCGTGCAATTACCGGTCCGTGCGTCGCAAGCAAACATCGCGTCACCTCGACCCCAGCCGGTGCCCGATTTGTCGTAGCGCATCCGCCCGAGCACGTGATCGTAAAGCGCTTTAGCACGTTCGACATCGTTCGTTTTTCCCAAGGTAGCTTGTTCGGCGATGGTCTTGAAGGTTTCGCTAACGGGCACGAGCGTTTCCGGGCGGAGATAGCGTGCCACGTTCAGATCGGTCGTCGCGTAGGCCGTTTTTTCCTTTCGCAATACGCGGTAGCGCAGCTCAATTATCTTGCCGCTATCCTCAGTTTGCAGATTGAGCACACAGATGTCGTTGCCGTAATCGCGGTCCTGTACTTTTTCCCACTTGATCGGGATGCTGATTTCATCGACGCGCACACTTTGAAATGTGTCCGTTTTTGCCAACGGCATCCAGAGGCGCGCTTTCCCGTCGATCGCCGGTAACTTGACTCGATAAATAAACTCGAACTCGTCGGAGCCACTGACAATGCTGGGTTGATCGCCTGCGAAGACCGACAAAGCTGCGGCCAGCGCTAAGCCGAAGGCGATCGAAGTACGCATTACGTGAGATCAGCTGTTACGACTTAGTAACTTTTTTCCAGACGCCGCCTTCTTCTTTCCAGTCGTAAAGCGGTTTGCCGTTCACTTTGTGAACCGACGTGTCCGTGACCTTCATATCGCCGGGTTTTCCTGACATGAAGAAATCAATGTCGTAGGTCGTGCCATCTGTGGCTTTCATGTCGACGCACGCAAAATATTTACCATCGCCCAGACCTGACAACCGATCGTCATGTACCTTCACCAGGTCGAGGGCGAGATCTTTGCCTTCATGGTTGACGTGAAATTTCCCGTCACTGGCCTTCTTGCTTTCAGAGGCAATGTTATTTTTAATTCCGGCCGAAATGTCAGCTTTTGTCCTTTTCGCATCTTCCGGATGTTCTTTGGACACTTTTTTCGGATGCTCCGGATGCTCTTGTGCTTTGAGCACTAGCGCCGGCGTCAGGAAAAAGGCAACCGCTGCTGCCAAAACAAGTCGTGTAAACATAAAGGTAATTCCTCCTTATTGTGCTTTACGTCATCATTCTCTCCATGTTTCCGTTCGTCAACGGCGAAGCGATTATCGGTGGTGCTGCCGGAGGTCGCACTATCTCAAGCGCGATTGTTTACTTACGCGCAACATGCTGCGCCCTGCTGGATTGGTGGGCAAGGCACAGATCCATAACTGCAAAACACACAACAGTCCCCTGACTTCGGCTTTAATGTCGCACCGCATCGGGAGCACTCGTAGAAGAAAAGACATGCGTTCGTCGGCATGGTCTCTTCAGCGCGATGTCCGCACTTCGGGCACGTAATCACCGACTGCAAGATCAAGCCTGCTGCATTACCTCCACCCTTTCGGGAAATGAGATAATTCCAGGCGCTGGCAACACATAGCCCGCCAAGGCCGAAATAGACAAGCAGCGCGGAGAACATGGCGTGAAAAGAGAAAAACAAAGCGAAAACACCGAGTCCACCAAGGATGAGCGGACCGAATTGCCTGAGCCGCGACGCGGCGAAGGCAAGTCCGATAACCGCGATCACCGCAAACGCTTGGAGCACAAACAAAACGAGTTTTTCATTCAGTCCCAACGCGGTGATACCGACTGCACCTGCAATCATCGCGAATAAAGGAAGACAGCACGGTGCAGCGAGAGCCATCAAGAGAGCTCCCACGGATCCAACGCTATCGAGTAAGCCAACTATGCGCGTCACGCGCCTTGTTCTCATTTCCGTAAAAGTTTTCCAATCACGACAATCAGGAAAAGAATCAGCAGGGCGCCGGCAATTGTCCAGATCCACATCGGTCCCATCATCATGATTCTGTCACCTCATTTGAACGCGATCGGTACGCCGTCATCAGATCCCTGACTACATGTGCGCAAGCATCTTCGGGCCGCCTGTTTTGAAAAATCGGACAACGAGAAAAGCAGCGATAACCAGAAAGATGGTGTTCAACACTGTCGTGTAGTTGAAGGTGATGGAGAATTCTACAATCTGCGCCTTTCGATGTTGCGGAATTAAACCTAATGCGGCAAAGACAAGTTCGACAATCAGCGCAGCCGCGGCCATCGCGAGGTAGAAGACGCCGAAAATGAAGGCAGTCACTTTCCAGCCGTAGTACTTCCGGTAGATGTCGATAATCGGAAGCACGATCAGGTCGGCATAAATAAATGCGATTACGCCGCCGAAGCTAATTCCCCCATTCCAGAGAACCGCCGCAAG
>QHNB01000134.1 GCA_003217965.1 Verrucomicrobiota bacterium
GCGACGGCGTTTCTTCGCTCGCGCTATAGAGAGCGCCGCGCTGTGCCCAGCGCACCTAAACTCGTTGAGGACTCCGGAAGGCGTTCGAACGTAGGGCAAGCGGACCGTACAACAGCGAAATATCTAGAGATTCCTCGGCTCTGCTCGGAATGACAAAGGATCGATTGTAGCGGCGGTCTCCGACTGTCGCCTTCGGAACATCGGTTCGACGCTCAGAGAGCGCCGCTACAAGGAGGGACGATTGACGTGAGAGGGCCGAATGACTTCGGGGCGAGGGACCTCGAAATTCCGTCTGGCAGGTGATATTGGGAGATTAGTGGCCTCGAAAGCATTCGGGGCTCGGCACAAGGAGAAGGCGCTCACGGTGCCGCTTTTCGCAGCTTTTCGTTAATCGTGGCTGCGACCGAGCACGATTGGGCCAGCAGAGGGACCACCTCCGCGCCGTCTGATGGCACCCGCGCCAGCGATCTCACGCTCAACATGCGCGGGGTTGCCGGTGTACTCGATCTTGCCGGCTCCGGTAATCGAAGCTTTTAGCGATTCACTCACTGCAATCCGAGCCTTGCCTGCGCCGGTCACCGAGATCTGCGCATTTTTTGTTTGCAAGGAGTCCGCGAACAGATTGCTCGCCCCGGTCATGTCTGCAATGAGCTCATCGACTGCGCCATCGACGGTGACTTTTGCCGCACCGGTTGTCTCGAGATAAAATTTGGTTCCTTTGACCTGATGCGCGACTAGCTTCGACGCGCCACTTAGTTTGGCAGCTTCAAGAGCACTGCTGGTAATCGTTACTTTGAGCGACCGCGCGAAATGAATTGATTGTCTCGTTCGCAAGCGCAAGACGTTATCTCGAGTCGTCACCTCAATGTACTGCTGCAAGTTCTCGTCCGCAGTGACTGCGGCAGAAGGCGCGCCATTGCTCCATTCAATGTCGAACGCGCCACCGGCATCGATATTGGTGAATGGACCAACTGAGCGTTGCTCGGTCACAACGTGTCCATTGCCTCGAATCCCGCCTATATCACAGGCTGCGAACCCGAGGACGACGAGAGAAAGCGCCGCAAAACTGAACTTTTTCATAGTTAACGTTTGGATGCGGTGTAAGGCCGGGTCAGATTCAAAAATCTGCGGTAGGGGCGGTTCGTACTGAAGAGGGAGCGATCGTTAATTTCACGGTTTCGGCAAGAATATTGCCGACATAGAACTCAACCCGGTATTTTCCCGCAGCCCAGCCATCTTCTGGCCTCGACAGGGTGAACGTGCCGATTGCCTCCGGCGCGGTCGCAATATTGGTCGCTTCATCGACCTTATAATCGGGCGGTGCGACCTCACCCGTTTCCTCCGCAATCCAGACTGCGCGAACCTTGGTTTTGCTGGGTAGGTCGTGAGCGCGCCAACGCGCAACGATTTGCAATGCATCAGATGAGATTGTCGTGAGCGGATCTCCGGCGGTGCTCGTCGAAACGGAGGCTTCGAATAACTTCTTCTCCGGAGGAAGCCCAGATTCGCTCTTGCTGATACTCGGAAGTGTGACGAGCTCGAGGGTGTTACGGGCACCGGAATGATCCGGCGGGTACCTTCACTTCTTCTTCGCCGATGACTTTGAACGGTACCTTGACAGTTGCCTCAGCGATTTTGCCGTCGCCATCACACGGCGATCCGATCTCCAATTTTGACGGCAAAATTGTTAGCGCTGGATCAAAGCTTTTGACCTTTCCCGCGCTACTCAGCGACGTCATGAGCACAGCCTCGCCTTCTATTTTCAAGAACTCGGTCGATTCGGGGACGCCTTCGGCGACGGTCTCAACCGGTACCGACCCTTGATCTTTGTCTTGGGAGGGCAAGACCTTGCGAGTAATGGTCGTGGTGGCCGGACCTGGCTCGCGGGTCAGAGCATATTGCCAAACTGTGCCAGCCGCGGTGGGAACCGGACCATCCGCCCGCACCACACCTCCACACAATAATAGGATCAGAACTACACTGGATCGTGCCATCGCAGACCGTAACCGCTGGCGCACGGGCCGTCCATGTTCGTCAATGGAATTTGACGGCAGTGAAACCTTTCCACAGGCTGGTTGGTTATATGCGCGAATGTTTCTTCTTGATCGCATTGATTGTGATCGGCAATCCCGCTTGGACTGATGCGATGATGCCCTCGGCGAAGGATCGCTGGTTTGTGCCGAATGTCGGCATCGCCGAATCATTACCGCTAAAACTCGAGGATGTGCGGTTGCCGCGGAAAACTGATCTCGAGCTGGCAGAGTTGCCGAAAATCACCGAGCAGGAGCCAATGGCGGCCACGCCGGGGGAAACGAAATTGCTGACGGCGGCGCTGGCAACCGAGCCTACGGGCGAGCCGCAGACGTCTTTTCCTTCAGACACGCCGAAGCTCTATTTGCGCTGGCACGGTGAAGGACTGAACGCGGATGATAAGATCCGCTGCGTATGGATCGCCGAAGATGTTGGCGGGGCCGCGCCGGCAAATTATCAGGTTAGTGAAACCTCAACCAAGGCATCAGAAACCGGTGGATTCGGTACCTTTACACTTTCGCGACCGATCAAAGGGTGGCCAACCGGCAAATACCGCGTTGAGATTTACGTCGGCGATAAATTGGCGGATACGATCAGATTTACGATTGAGAAAGTGGGAGAGTAAATTCGATTTATCGGTTTTTCGAAACGTGCCCGAACATTTCGGCCGCTCGAGTACGTGCGTCGACCCGCGTTAGGCGCCGGGCTTGATTGGGAGTAAGGAGCGGCGCGTGGGAAATCTCGCAAAGATGTTCCGGGATAAACCAAACGCCCGCTTCAGACGTCATCCAATTGCGATGGTCGAATTTGGAAAGGTCAACCGGCCGTGAGTAACGACGTAGAGTGCGTTCACCCCGGAGATTAAAGTAAATGTTGAAATAGCTCATCGCGAGTTCACGCAAAGTGCGGTAAACCGGCTCGCGGTAACGGCACCCCGTGAAATTTGATTTCGCTACGGCGCCCCAGAAACCGCGCACTTTAAAAATCGCGAGCACATGATCGGTATCCTGATCAGCCTCAAGATCCCAAAGGAGCGGCGGGAATCCAAGCACCCGCAGTGCGGCTGCGGCGAAGATCGCGCCCTCCAAACAATGCGCGGTACCATTCCGTAAGACCACCCGGGGCGACCATGCGGTATCGGCCAAATGATACGGTAGATCGTCAAGAAAGCGCTGTACCCCAGCCGGCGTTTTCAAACGGCGCAGTGTGCGCACTTCGTTAGGAGTGAAGTTGTCTAAAACTTGTCGATTGGACCGCATCATGACCTTTCTAGGATTGCACAGGCCTTTCAGGCTGCCTTCCGGAGCAACGGCAGTATCATTCGGGCGAATTCAACCAGTGCGAGACGATTTTGCACGTCCAAAGCCTTCGATTTTGGGCTGCAAGCACCTACGGATCGTCCACTGCGCCTGCTGATGGATCGATCTGACCGCCCCGATTGGCGAAACCGGACCGAACGCTTCGGTCAAATTGACGTGAGCTTACTGCGGGGTCGTTCCGCGAGGTGTTGGAGCCGATCCAGCCGACTCCGGCTGATCCGAATTTTTGGGTTGTGCGATTCCCAATCTTTGGAGGCGCCGCTGAAATCGGAGAGAGCGCGCCGGTGAGGGCGTGCCGTCAACCGCACCTCCGGCTTGAACTGACACGGCTGATGGAGTGGGCGTCGGACTTGATACGTTGGTTTCGCCTGAAATCGTCACGGTGGTGGGTGTCGGTGTAGCGCGGGCGGTACGGCCCTTCGCATATGCGTTCCCATGCGAAGATTTTGGAGTTGGTGTCGGCGTTGGTGTTGGAGTCCCAACGATGATGGGCGTCGGAGTGGGCGTAGCACTAGCTGCTGCTGCTGGCGTCGGTGTCGGCGTCGGAGTCTGAGTTGGCGTAGGCGTCGGAGTCGGCGTCGGAGTTGGCGTTGGTGTTGGAGTCGGAGTTGGCGTTGGCGTTGGCGTCGGAGTTGGAGTTGGGGTTGGAGTCGGAGTCGGAGTTGGAGTTGGGGTCGTTGGAGTCGGAGTTGGGGTTGGGGTTGGCGTCGGAGTTGGCGTTGGAGTCGGAGTTGGCGTTGGAGTCGGAGTTGGAGTTGGTGTCGGGCTTGGGCTTGCCATCGCGCTCGTTACTTCGTTCGACGGGGCGCTTTCAAGCGAGCCTTTATATGCCACCACAACGTAATAATAGGTGGTCCCAGTAGGCGCATTTGAAACTGTCGCAGTTGTCACGGTGCCAACGTCGACGTGCTGAGAATAATTGCCTGTGGCCGTTCCGTAGTAGACACGGTAGCCATCGATATTAGGACTTGAGGCGCTGGCGGCCCACGCGAGCGTTAGGCCCTGAGGACTTGTGGCGGCTCTAATACTGGTACGGGTCTTTTTTTTGCCGCTGCGTTTTGCAATTTTGGTCGTGTGCGAATTGCTCGCATGAGTTGTTCTCTCCCTTCCCGACAACGTATCTTCTCGCGTCAAGATAACCTGAGCGGCGGCCGGGCTGGAGGTGGCCAAGAGGAAGACAAGGCCGCCAATCAGCGGGAGCAATCGCTGAGAGTGATGGCATTTATAGTTAATACCCGAAATTAAGCAGGGATTGTGCCGGAAAAATGCTCGAAATGCCCGCTCCCGGACCTGAAAATAAGCGCCCCATTCCGCCCTTCGGGACCGGAAACCCACGCAATTTTTATCAGCCTCAGAAACTAATGCGTATCCAACGTTGGTGGCGGCGAAATCCGGAGCCTACGGGGCTCGAACCCGCAACCTCCGCCGTGACAGGGCGGCGCTCTAACCAATTGAGCTAAGGCTCCACAGGCTGGAGAAAAGCGTCAGACGATAGGTTCGGAGAGCAGGTGCTTCAACCCGTTTTCGCGGTGAATAAAAATGCGACGAGCCCGTGATTTCGTCGTGGCAATTTTCCTGCTCCATGGAATCGACGCGTGCGGAGGATTGTCGAACGATTGCGCGAAGGTTATAGTCTAAGGGCAGTGACAAAACGATGAGCGACGAGCGGGAGTTAGGGAAACACGAGGACGATCTCGATTTAGTCGATCGCATCGATCTCTTGATTGCGTCATTACCTGCGAGTGACCCCATCCGGCGTGAGCTGCTTGATCTGCGTCTGGAAATTTCGCAGCGCGAGGAAACCTTTGTCGAAGCACGGCAAACCATTGAGAAGCTCGAGGAGGTTATTAAGAAAGTGACATCCCCGGCGAATCGTATTGGAACTTTTCTTGGCGCTGTCAGTAAAGAGACCGCGCATATCGTAGTTGGCGGGGCAGATTATTATTGCAACGTTGATCCGCGGATTCCGATGGGGAAGTTGAAAAAGGGAACGCGCGTCCTGGTCAACGAGGCCTTCGTCATCGTGGGCGATCTCGGTTTCGAGACGGCGGGACCAGTCACCAAGATTACCGAGGTGATCGGAAGCGATCGATTACGAGTGGGGAATGAACACGGGACGCAATCGCTCGTGCTGCAGCGTTCGTCAGATCTGGCCAAAACCGCTTTAAAACAGGGCGATGAAGTGCGGGTCGATTCGAATTATCGGATGGCGCTCGAGATGATGGCTGCGCCCGGTTCCCATGAGCATTATCTCGACGCTGTGCCGGTCTTGCCTTGGAACAAAGTGGGCGGGCAGGAGGAAGCGATCCAGGCGATCAAAGACGCGATTGAATTGCCTCTGTTGCACCCGGAGTTGTTCGCGAAATTTCAACATGCCACACCCAAAGGATTCTTGCTCTACGGCCCGCCGGGCTGTGGCAAAACGCTGATCGGAAAAGCCACCGCTTACAATTTAACGCGTCAGCTGGCTGAGAAATCGGGGGGCGATGTGCGCGAATATTTCATGCACGTCAAGGGGCCGGAAATTCTCAACATGTGGGTGGGGGAATCTGAGCGAATGGTCCGCGAAATTTTCGCGACTGCGCGGGAGAAACGTCGTGAAGGTTTCATGCCATTCCTATTTATCGACGAAGCCGAAAGTATCCTCGGCACCCGCCGCGCCTCGCGCTACTCGAGTATCTTATCGACGCTCGTTCCGATGTTTTGCGCGGAGATGGACGGGATCGATTCCCTCAATGATGTCGTGATCATTCTTGCGTCGAATCGAGCCGATTTGATTGATCCGGCAATCCTGCGACCCGGGCGCATTGATCGAAAAATCAAGGTGAGTCGGCCGAACAAAGAAGCGACGCGGCAAATTTACCGTATTTATCTGACCAACGAGTTGCCGTATGACGGTGCGTTGGCGAAAGAAGCAGAGAACATCGACGCTGCAATCGAGAAATTAATCGAGCGCTTTGTTAGCTGGCAATTCCTTCGGCGCGATGAAAATAAATTCTTGGAAGTGACACTTCGCAGCGGACGGAAGGAGATGCTCTATCGGGCGGATCTGCTCAGCGGCGCTATTATCGCCTCAGTGGTGGAACGGGCGAAAGCGCTTGCAATCAAGCGGGCGATCGCCAATGCCGGCAGGCAGGATTCGTTCGAGTTGGCCGAAGGAATCACCGAGCAAGATTTGCAAGCATCTTTCAATGCTGAGTACGTCGAGAACGATATTTTCCCGCCAAGCGATATTACTGAAGACTGGCTCAAGCTGGTCGATTACGATTCCGATAACGTCGTCAAGATCGCACCGTTTCGTCCGCTGAATGGAGATCGCCCCTCCCCAATCGGTGGCGTGATTTGATCTTTTACGGTGCGCGATGACGGCTAGCATCGCGCTGTGAAATCGCTCGCGCGCATTTTTCTGATGGCGATCCTGCTTGACTGCGCTCGTGCGCAAACACCAATGCAACGGCCTCCGGATGTTTCAAACAAGGCTCTGATCACAAAGCAAGCGCCGGCCATGATGAAACAAACGAGCGTAACTGCGACCACCTTGCGAAAACTCGCCGACGACTACTACGCATGGCGGAATGAGAATTACCCCGTTCGCAGCAGCGAAGCAGGCCTGCACACTTGGGACAACAGGCTAACCGACTATTCGGCCGGAAAGATAGCCGAACGTGCCGCACACGTTCGGCGGTTGCTTGATCAGGTCCGGGCGATGAAAGCCGAGAGCTGGCCCAAAGACGGTCGCATCGATTGGATTCTATTTCGTTCGCAACTGGAGGAGGTCGAATTCGGCGATCGTGTCTTGCAATTCGAATCGACCAATCCGCTCGTTTACGTGGGGGAATGCAGCAACGGCATCTTTTCTCTACGGAAGAAAGAATACGACACCGCGCACAATCGCGCTCTTTCGGCGACGGCGCGCATGAAAGCGATGCCCGCCATGATCAGCCAAGGCGAACAGAATTTGCACAAGCCGGTGAAGCTTTACGCGCAGCTGGCGATTCAATCAGCACGCTCAATTGATCCGCTCTTCAGGGAAAGTATGAGCTCCTTGGTAAAGGATTTGTCGGATTCCGAACGCAACGATTTCGAAAAGGCTCGTGACGCAGCGCTCGGTGCAATCCATCGCTTTGCCGATAACCTGGAAACGCGTTTGCCGCAGATGATCGATTTCGCCCCGATGGGCGAGACCAATTACAATTATTATCTCAAGCACGTTTTACTTCTCCCGCTTGACGCAGTGCAGGTGGAAATGCTCGGGCGCGCAGAACTGGCCCGTTACCGCGCCTTGGAGGCGCTGTTGGCCGATCCCTCAATGGCCGATCCAAATCCGGCACGAAGCAAAAACATTCCGCCGGACCAGAATTCGTTCCTCAAGGCTTATGAAAGCCGGGAACAGGAGATGATCAATTTTTTGAAATCGCGACAGCTCATTACGCTACCCGATTATCTCGGCCCGTTCCAGATTCGGCAGCTCCCAGAAGCATTCAAGCCGACCAGCCCCGGTGGTTTCATGAATCCGCCTGGCGTTTACGATAAAGATCCAGCAGGATTTTATTTCATTCCCACTTACAACCCGGAGTCGAAGAACTTTTATATCCGTGCTGCGATCGAAGACCCGAGACCGATTCTGGGTCACGAAGGAATTCCCGGACATTTCTTGCAACTCTCAATTGCAAATCATTTGCCCGATGAGATTCGCCGCCAGAATCAGAATGGCGTCTTCGTGGAAGGCTGGGCCCTTTACGACGAGGAGATGCTAATGCGAACTGGCTTGTACCCGGAAGGATCGGCCGCCCAAGGGCAAATCTTACGGCTCTCGCGCTACCGCGCGGCACGTATTGGCGTGGACGTGAACCTACAGACAGGCCGGTGGAACTTCGAGCAGGCGGTGAAATATTTTATGGAAGCGGGCGGCCTCGAT
>QHNB01000135.1 GCA_003217965.1 Verrucomicrobiota bacterium
ACTGCTGCTCCTGCAGGACCGGGATCAGAAGATCCGGCAAATTCAACTCGAGGTTAAAACGCTTCCGCAACAGCGAAAGAACCTTGAAGCGCAACTGGCAGCCAACGCCGCTACTCTCGAGTCGCTCAAACAACGGGCGAGACAGCTCGAGATCGAGCGCAAAAAACTCGAGCTCGATGTCGGCACCCGCCAGAATAGTATCTCGAGATTGAAGACGCAGCAGTACGAAACGCGTAAGAATGATGAATTTCAGGCGATGGGCCACGAGATCGAGCGTTATGAAAAGGAGATCGTGCAGCTGGAAGATCAGGAGCTCGAATTGATGGAACAGGCCGACAAGTTAAAATCCGAAATTTCCATTCAGGAAAAAATGGCCGCGGCCGGGCGGGATTCGGTTAATCGACAACTTGTTGATCTCGATCAAAAGGCGAAGACGCTGGAGGCGCGCCTGGGAGACCTGGCCAAAGAACGCGAGCAACTGGCTACTACGATTGACGAGGATGTGCTCTATCGCTACGAGCGATTGTTTTCGAGCAAGGGAGATGCAGCGGTTGTGGCCGTCGAACACGGAGTTTGCACCGGATGTCACATGAAAGTCACTACCCAGACGGCAGTGCGGGCCAAAAGCGACAGCGAAATTGTCAGTTGCGAGCAGTGTGGTCGCATTCTTTACGCGCCCGAGTGACCGTTAGACGTTAAAACGAAACTCAATAACGTCGCCGTCTTTGACCACATAATCTTTGCCTTCGATTCGAAGTTTCCCCGCTTCCCGTGCTTTGGCAGACGAACCTAGGGAGACGAGTTCCTCATACTGAATTACTTCTGCTGCAATAAACCCACGCTCGAAATCGGAGTGAATGACCCCGGCTGCTTGCGGCGCTTTATCGCCGGCGTGAATCGTCCAGGCCCGCGATTCTTTTTCACCCGTGGTCGAATAAGTGCGCAATCCGAGCAGGTGATAAACGGCACGGATAAGCGCGCCGACTCCACTCTCGTTCACACCAAGATCCCGCAAATACTCAGCCGCTTCCACCTCGCTTAGATCAACCAACTCGCTTTCAATCTGTGCACTAATGACGACGGCTTCAGTGGCGAAATGATTCTTCGCGTACTCCTGTACCGCTTTCACATGGTGTGTCACCGGATTTTCTTCGCCGCCCGACAAAAGCGCGAGATCACTTTCGGCCACATTGCAGGCGAACAGGGT
>QHNB01000136.1 GCA_003217965.1 Verrucomicrobiota bacterium
CGCCACTGACATGATGAACATCGGGATTTTCGAAACAGCGTACGACCTGCACGATTGCGTCCACTTCACGGATGTGGCTGAGAAATTGGTTGCCCAACCCTTCGCCAGTGCTCGCGCCTTTGACCAAACCGGCAATGTCGACGAACTCGATCGCGGTCGGAACAATTTTTTGGGAGCGCGAGAGTTTGGCAAGCACCTCGAGGCGCGCATCCGGCACGGTGACCATGCCGAGATTCGGATCGATGGTGCAAAACGGATAGTTTGCAGCCGGCGCTTTGTGGGTCCGTGTGACAGCGTTGAAGAGGGTCGATTTGCCGACATTCGGCAGCCCAACAATTCCAGCGCTCAGCACAGGCGCGGACCCTAGCGCAATCTACAGAAGCGGTCTACGACGCGTAATGGACTGCCGCTCTCGAAACGCTCGCAGCGGTCGGGCGTCGCTCGCAGCGCATCGGCCGCGGAGCGGATCGCAAGAGGAATGCAGCTTTCGTCGAGCCACGTGGACGTATTGCCCTAAGGTCCCATAGGCAGAGCCCACCAAACCTTCGAAAGTGTTCGGAAAAGAAAATCGTTATGACTGAATTAATTCCGGCTCTTTTAACCCCGACCCTTACGCAAAGCGGACTGCTCGCCGTGTTGCTGCAGCGCCAGCGCTCCAAAGTAATCCAGTTGGCCCGGCGTCGCGCACACCGCAGGCATTTGCATGCCGTTTTCTGGAGTATGCTCACTTGTCCGTTCCGCGCGCTAACGGCGCCAAGGCTCTTCAATGACTCGGCCCAACCTTTCGTGGAAACCGTCCCGCGGCGGACTTGAATCTTTCACCAAGCGATTGCGATGTCTGACCAAATCCACGCTTACACCGAGCTCCAGCAACAGATTCATGACGGCTTGCGGATCCAACATCCCGAATGGGTCGAGTCCGACGGCGAACACCCCTCGTGTGATTCTTACGACTCGCGCCTGGCGGAACTGCTCAGCAGTTTGACGCAAAGGGGATCCAATGGGTCTATCGCCGCTACACACCGCCCGCTCGAACAGGAGTAGCTGAAAGGTAAAAACTTATGGAACATATTCTGGGAATAGTTATCTACTCTTTGTTCTGTCTGGGGATCACTTACCTAGGATGCTGGGCTATCGTAGCTGCGCGAGGGAAATGACTGTCGATACGTCTACCTTAATAACTGAATTAGTCCTCCTCGCTGCTATTCTTTTCGGTCTCTGGCATAGGAAGAGCAAGAGTTAGGTTTGCCCGCTCAGGCCTAAAGCGTAAGACAATAGTGTGCCACGCCCGCGACGTAACACTGCACCGAGAGGAGCGATAACCCTGGTGTGTTCAGAATGACGGGTTTCAAGTAGGAAAATGCAAGAACCTGATCAAACGCGAACAAAACAAATTAAATGAAATGAAAACCACAGTCCACAGACGGACTGGACCGCACGGTGCTGCCGATTCGCGAGCCGCAGTACCCGACAACCACGGAACTGGATGCACGCAATGCCAAGGCGCCACCGCGCTTCGAGATCAAAGCGCCGCCCGCCGCGCCCGACGTAGTGATGGTTTTGCTTGACGACATCGGTTTCGGACAGTCCGGCGCATTTGGCGGACCCTGCAACATGCCTACCCTCGATCGTCTGGCCGCAAACGGGTTAAGGTACAACGCCTTTCACACAACTGCGCTCTGTTCTCCCACGCGCACGGCACTGCTCACCGGCCGCAACCATCACGTGAACAACGCCGGCGCCATCATGGAACTTGCGACGGCCTTTCCAGGCAACACCGGCATCAGGCCGAACGATGTAACGCCTCTCGCAGAAATGCTTCGCTTGAACGGATTCAGCACCGCTGCTTTCGGGAAGTATCATGAGACTCCGCCTTGGGAAGTATCCGTCTCGGGGCCTTATGATCGCTGGCCGACTCACTCAGGCTTCGACAAGTTCTATGGCTTCATTGGCGGCGAAACCAACCAATGGGCGCCAGCGATTTTTGACGGAACTATCCGCGTAGAGCCACCTCACGATCCGAATTACCACTTCACGACCGACATGACGAATCAGGCAATCGGCTGGATGCAAGCGCAGCATTCACTTACACCCGATAAACCGTTCTATGTTTATTTCGCGACCGGCGCGCTCCACGCGCCGCATCACGTCCCGAAAGAATACATCGACAAATACAAAGGCAAGTTCGACCAGGGTTGGGACAAACTGCGCGAGGAAACGTTTGCCCGGCAAAAGGCCATGGGAATGATCCCACAAAGTGCGCAGCTCACTCCGCGACCCAAAGAAATTCCCTCGTGGGATTCACAAACTCCCGAGCAGAAAAAACTCGGAGCGCGTCAGATGGAAACCTTTGCCGGCTTTGCTGAGCATACCGACCATGAGGTTGGCAGATTGGTGCAAGCTCTCGAAGACATGGGCGTGATGGACAACACCTTGTTGATTTACATCGTTGGCGATAACGGCGCCAGTGCCGAAGGCGGCCCCGAGGGTGCCTACAACGAGATGATGGCGTTAAACGGCATCATCAGTAATGCCGCCATCAACATGCCTCACATCAATGAATGGGGTGGGCCGAGTACTTTCCCCCATTACGCGATCGGCTGGGCCTGGGCGGGCGACACTCCGTTCCAGTGGACGAAGCAGATCGCATCTCATTTTGGCGGAACGCGCAACGGCATGGTTATGCACTGGCCCAAGCGGATTAAAGCCAAAGGTGAAATCCGTTCTCAGTTTTCGCATGTAACAGATATAGCCCCGACCGCGCTGGAAGCCGCCAGTCTTCCTTTCCCGAAAATGGTAAATGGAACGGAACAGCGTCCGTTCGATGGAACTTCCCTTGTTTACACGTTTGACGAGGCAAACGCCAAGACGAAGCATACCACGCAGTATTTTGAAATGTTCGGCAACAGAGGGATCTATCACGATGGCTGGGTGGCCTGTACTCGCCATTCCATTCCCTGGTTGATGGTAGAGAACCCGCCGCTCACAAAGGATGTATGGGAACTCTACCATGTGGATGAAGATTTTAGCGAAGCCAACAATCTTGCGGAAAAGAACCCGGCCAAGCTGAAGGAGCTGCAAGATCTGTTTATGACAGTAGCGAGCCGGAATTATGTCTTGCCGATTGATGATCGCAGAGCAGAGCGATTTAATCCCGTCATTGCCGGGAGACCCGACATCATGGGTTCACGCACTTCACTCACGGTTTATCCCGGCATGGTCGGAATGGCGGAGAACGCCTTCATCAACGTGAAGAACCGCTCACACACCATCACAGCCGATGTGGAGCTGGCCAACGCCAACACCAACGGTGTGATCATCGCACAAGCCGGGAGGTTTGGCGGTTGGACGCTGTATATGAAACAGGGAAAGGTGCACTACGAATATAACTTCTTCGGAGTGGAACGAACCAATATTGCCTCCATCGCATCCCTGCCTGCGGGAAAACACGTGATCAAATTCCAATATGAGATTGATCAACCTAAGCCGGGTACGGGAGGCAAATGTATGTTACTGGTTGACGACAAAAAAGTCGGCGAAGGACACATTCCCAAGACGCAGCCATTCGCTTTCTCTGGAGATGAAGGGGCCGATGTCGGAATGGATGGCGAAACGGCCGTGTCAGACGATTACAAACAGGGCGATAATAAATTCACCGGCAAGATCGGCAAGGTAACCATTGACCTGAGTCCTTCAAAGTTAAGTACTGCGGATGAAAAGAAAGTGGAAGAAGAGGGAGATATCGCAGCTACGATCGAGGATTGATATGGAGAAGACGCCTACCGTCGCAAGGCCACCTAGATATGGACTGGTCACTTGTTAGGCCGTTCATTCCGTTGAGAAGATTTCAGTATTCACTCTGGACCACCATGAGACGAGCGCAGTTCAATAAAGTTTATAGATGGATTGCGCTTGCCTTATTCACGACACCGATCGCGTTTGCGCAAGATGTCAAAGTGAACTCTGGGCCCCAAGGAATGGTCTGGATTCCCGGCGGCGACTTCTCAATGGGTGCGGCGACGAATGGCCATGGTAGTGCCGAGCTGCCGATGGCTTCAAACGACGCAGGACCTGTTCACCGCGTCTTTGTGGACGGCTTCTGGATGGATGCAACCGTGGTAACGAACGAGCAGTTCGAGAAATTTGTGAAGGCGACTGGTTATGTCACGATCGCGGAACGTACACCGACTAAGGAAGAATTTCCGGGTGCGCCGCCGGAAAATCTGGTCGCCGGCTCGGTCGTCTTTGCCCCGACCGATCATGAGGTGCCGCTGAACGATCATCTTCAGTGGTGGACTTACGTCAAAGGCGCCGACTGGCGCCATCCGGAGGGACCGCAGAGTGACATCAAAGGGAAAGAGAAATATCCGGTCGTGCAGATCGCTTATCCGGACGCGGAAGCCTATGCGAAATGGGCGGGCAAACGTTTACCTACGGAAGCGGAGTTTGAATTTGCCGCCCGTGGCGGATTAGCCGGCAAGACGTACGCCTGGGGCGACGACTTTCGTCCTAACGGCAAATGGATGGCGAATACCTGGCAAGGGAAATTTCCGGTCAAAGACACGGGCGAGGATGGCTACACTGGCATCGCACCGGTAGCGAAGTTTCCTCCCAATGGTTACGGCCTTTATGATATGGCCGGCAACGTCTGGCAGTGGTGCAGCGATTGGTACCGGCCTGATTACTACGCGGAATTGTCGAAACAGGGTGGAGTTGCGCGCAATCCAGACGGACCGGATTCACCATTTGATCCTTCCGAGCCGACTGAGAAGAAGAAGGTCCACCGGGGTGGTTCATTCCTTTGCAACGCTCAATACTGTTCTCGTTAC
>QHNB01000066.1 GCA_003217965.1 Verrucomicrobiota bacterium
CGCGGCTCCGCTTTTGCACGATCGTCCGCTCGCCAATGAGATCGCGCAGGTGGCTTCCGCCATTCGTGCCGGTGAGTTCGACAGTGGAGAGGAAAGCTTATGAGTGGAAAGCGACTCATCCGCGCCGCACGTGGCCCAGAACGCAGTTGCAAAGGCTGGCATCAAGAAGCTGCCCTGCGCATGCTGATGAACAATCTCGATCCGGAGGTCGCGGAGGCGCCCGATCGCCTGATCGTCTATGGCGGGACTGGGCGAGCTGCGCGCAACTGGGAGGCATTCGATGCCATCGTAAATTCACTGCGCGTACTCGAGAATCACGAAACCCTGCTTGTTCAATCGGGAAAGCCGATCGGCAGATTTCGGACGCACGAGGAAGCGCCCCGGGTCCTGATCGCAAATTCAAATCTGGTCGGCCATTGGTCGAACTATTCGGAATTCAATCGACTGGAACGCCTCGGCCTAACCATGTACGGCCAGATGACGGCCGGCTCCTGGATCTATATCGGCAGCCAGGGAATTGTGCAGGGCACGTTCGAGACGTTCGCCGCGGCAGGCCAAAAACACTTCGGTGGCACGCTCGAAGGCAAGCTCATCATTAGTGGCGGACTCGGCGGCATGGGCGGTGCGCAGCCACTGGCGGCGACCATGAACGGCGCATGTTTTCTTGGAGTCGAGGTGGATCCCGCCCGGATCGAGAAACGCCTCGCCACCCATTACTGCGATCGGATGACGCGATCGCTCGACGAAGCACTGGGATTAATTGATAAAGCTCGTAAATCAAAGGAGGCGCTCTCTGTCGGCTTGGTCGGCAACTGTGCCGATGTTCTGCCGGAAATAGTGGCTCGTGGAATTACTCCAGACGTGCTGACTGATCAGACGAGCGCACATGATGCCTTGAACGGTTATGTGCCGAACGGGATGCCGCTCGAGGATGCTCTTGTTCTACGTTCGAAAAATCCGAACGAGTACATCGCACGCTCGATGGAAGCTATGGCAGTGCACGTCCGTGCAATGCTCCAGCTGCAACAACGTGGCGCCGTCACCTTCGATTACGGCAACAACATTCGCACACAAGCCAAAAAGGCCGGTGTCGAAGATGCCTATAACATTCCTGGGTTTGTGCCGGAATATATCCGGCCGCTGTTTTGCGAGGGGAAGGGGCCGTTCCGCTGGGTTGCACTGAGCGGCGATCCTGCGGACATCGCCCGCACCGACGCCCTCGCCTTGGAATTGTTTCCAGACAACAAAACCCTGGCGCGTTGGATGAAATTGGCCAAAACACGAATCCAATTTCAAGGATTACCGGCGCGAATCTGCTGGTTCGGCTACGGCGAACGGGCGGAGTTTGGCGTCGCAATCAACGAGCTGGTCCGTCGTGGCGAATTGAGAGCGCCCATCGTCATCGGTCGCGATCACCTCGATACGGGTTCAGTCGCTTCGCCCTTTCGCGAGACCGAAGCGATGCTAGATGGCAGCGACGCGATCGCAGACTGGCCCTTGTTGAATGCCCTGGTGAACACGGCCGCCGGAGCGTCGTGGGTCTCGATCCATAACGGCGGTGGCGTTGGAATCGGCTACTCTCAGCACGCGGGCATGGTGGTTGTTGCCGATGGAACCGATAACTCGAAACGGCGGCTAGAGCGCGTTCTCACTAGCGACCCAGGAATGGGAATTTTGCGGCACGCAGACGCGGGCTATTCGCGCGCGATCAACTTTGCCGCAGACAAGGGCGTCGAGCTGCCGGTAAAGCCCACCGTCCGCGATTGATCATGCAGAAGCTGATCGAGTGCGTGCCCAATTTCTCCGAAGGCCGAGACGCGAACATTATTCGGCAAATCACAGATGCGATTGAATCCGCAGAAGGAGCGTCGTTGCTCGATGTCGATCCCGGCGCAACCACTAACCGTACCGTCGTGACCTTTGTCGGTACTCCGGAGGCCGCGGTGGAAGGCGCCTTTCGCGGGATTCAAAAGGCGGCCGAGCTGATCGACATGCGCAAACACAAGGGAGCACATCCACGCATGGGAGCTACAGATGTCTGTCCTTTTATTCCCGTGAGCAACGTCACCTGGGAGGAAGCGATCATCTGTGCGAAGCAATTGGGACAACGCGTTGGGGAGGAATTAAAAATCCCGGTTTATCTTTACGAAAAGGCGGCTTCGAACCCGTTGCGAGTAAACCTCGCAACCATTCGCGCGGGAGAATACGAAGGTTTCTCCGAAAAGATAAAGGATCCAGCCTGGAAGCCGGATTTTGGACGCGCATCATTCAACCAGAAGTCGGGCGTGACCGCAATCGGTGCCCGCGCATTCCTGGTCGCCTACAATGTAAACTTGAATACCAAAACGGTGCGCCGGGCCAATTCTGTCGCTTTTGACGTGAGAGAAAATGGCCGTGTGAAAACCGAAGACGGCACGCCAACAGGAAAACCCGTCCTCGACGCAAACGGAGAGCCGGTTCGCATTCCTGGATTGCTAAAGCACGTTAAAGCTATTGGCTGGTATGTCGAAGAGTACGGCATCGCACAGGTCTCGATCAACCTGACCAATATCGACGAAACGCCTCTTCACGCCGCGTTTGATGCTTGTAATGAATCTGCCAATAAGCGCGGTTTGCGCGTCACCGGTTCTGAAATTGTCGGAATGGTTCCCCAAAAAAGCCTCGTTGATGCCGGAAGATATTTTCTGCGAAAACAGAATTTGTCGGAAGGGGTCGCCGAAGAAGAGCTCATCGAGGTCGCGATCCGCTCCATGGGATTGAGCGAACTGAAACCGTTTAATCCGCAAGAAAAGATTATCGAATTGAAAATGGAATCCGCCGCTTCAAAAAAATCGCTCCTCAAACTGAATCTGCGTCAGTTTTGCAACGAAACCCTGAGCGATTCTCCGGCGCCAGGGGGCGGCTCAGTTGCGGCGCTGATTGGTGCATTGGGCGTTTCCCTAGGCGGAATGGTTGCCAATCTGTCCGCCGGGAAACGGGGATGGGAGAATCAACTGAGTTATTTCAGCGCTTGGGCAGTCAAAGCGCAGGGATTGAAGGACGAAATGCTCTTGCTGGTGGATGAAGACACCGCGGCCTTTAACAAGGTGATGGCGGCATTTGCCTTGCCTAAGGGGTCGGCTGCGGAAAAATCGGCGCACACAGCGGCAATACAATCCGCCAACAAAGAGGCGGCGGAAGTTCCGCTTAGAGTGATGGAAACCGCATCGAAGGCCTACGAACTCCTTGCCGAAATGGCGAACAAGGGTAATCCCGCTTCGATTTCCGACGTTGGTGTCGGCCTTCTTGCCGTACATGCCTGCATTGAAGGAGCCGCCATGAACGTTAGAATCAACTTACCAGGCATAAAGGACGAAGCATTGAAGTCGGCTCTTTTGGCTAGGCTCGATAAGCTTCGGACTGAATCGGAATCGAAGTTCAAAGCGATTCATCAGATTGTGGAAGGCAAGTTGGGTTAAGTCAGACCTGCTTGCCAGAAGAATCGAAATGCTAGCCGTTCTTCACGCGTCGCAACTGGTCACGCTGGCTGGACCGGCACGAGCGCGATCGGGTCCAGAATTGACCGAGCTTGGAATAATCTCCGACGGCGGGCTGTTGGTGGAGAATGGACGGATCTCAAGAATTGGCAAATCGGACGAGATTGCCGGGCTGTGTCGTCCGCAAACTGAGGTAATTGATGCCGGCGGATGCGTGGTAATGCCAGGGTTTGTTGACGCCCACACCCATTTCGTTTTTGCCGGAGATCGACTCGATGATTTTGAAGCGCGTGCACGGGGCGAGAGTTATGAACAAATTGCTCGGCGCGGCGGCGGAATCCGCAGCACTGTCGCCGCTACGCGCGCGGTGAGCGAAGAGGAACTCCTTGTTCAGGCGAAAAAGCGGGCCGGTTGGATGCTCCAAAACGGGACCACCACGGCGGAGGCAAAATCGGGTTACGGTTTGACTATCGAGGATGAGTTAAAAATTCTGCGCGTCATTCGACGCATTGGAGCGGAGACACCGCTGCAGACGGTCGCTACATTTTTAGGCGCACACGCGATCCCAGACGAGTTCCGTCACGATAGCGCCAGCTATGTTTCACAAATCATCGAACAAATGCTGCCACGGGTAGCACGCGAAGAACTGGCGGAATATTGCGATGTTTTTTGCGAGCACGGCTATTTCGACATCGATCAAACCCGGCATGTTCTTAAGGCCGCGAAACAACATGGGTTCAAATTGCGGATGCATGTCGATCAACTGACTAACGGCGGTGGCGCGCGATTGGCGGCGGAATTGAATGCGGCGACGGCGGATCATCTCGAGCAAACCGATGCCGATGGAATTGCTGCCCTCGCCACGTCGCAAGTGCAGCCGGTTTTATTACCGGGTTCGGTCTATGCGCTCGGGGCAAAAAAATATCCGAACGCGCGAACGATGATTGATGCCGGCCTTGCCGTTATCCTGGCAACTGATTTCAATCCCGGCTCTTCCCCCACAGCGGCAATGCCGATGATCATTTCCCTGGCGGTGACTCAAATGAAAATGAGTCCGGCCGAGGCAATCTCGGCCACGACGATCAATGCGGCGGCAAGTTTAAATCGCGCGACCGAGATTGGATCGCTTGATCCGGGTAAACGCGCCAATTTCTTGATCTGCGATTGCCGCGACTATCGTGAGCTGGCCTATTGGTTCGGTTTTTCTCTCGTCCGTGAGGTGTTTGTGGCTGGGAAACAAGTCACGAATTTTGCCGGTTAATTTGCGCCTGTCGGCGCGCGCCCGTAACATGAGCGCTTCCATGAAAGTCGAGGTCGAAAAACAGCCGGACTCCGTCTCAACCCTAAGGATCGAGTTAGGGCCGGAGCAAGTCGCGCAGGAATGGGACGCGATCGCAAACAGTTTTGCCCGGCACGCCAAAATTGCGGGATATCGGCCCGGCAAAGCGCCTCGTCGGGTGGTCGAAGCGAAGTTCAAAAAGGAAATTCAAGAAGAGCTGACCAAGAAACTTGTCTCGCAAAGTTATCGCGATGCAATCGCGGAAAAACATTTGCGCGTCGTCTCGTTGACCAACTTGGAAGACGTTCAAATCGGCGATGACAAAACCTTGCGCTTTCGCGCCACCGTCATTACCGCACCGGATTTTGAACTTCCAGATTACAAAAAGATCGCGGTGCAACTGCCGCCCGTCAACGTCACGAGCGAAGAAGTCGACGCCGCAATGGAACGATTGCGCGAGCAATCAGCTGATTTTGTCGATGTGCAACCAGACCGGCCACTGGAAATGGAAGACTTCGCCGTGGTCGACTTTGAAGGAACAATCGATGGCCGGCCAATCCGTGAAATTGCGCCGGACGCGAGCAAGAATTTGTATGGCGGACGAAAGTTCTGGCTGAGAATGGCACCCAACAATTTTCTGCCGGGTTTTTGCGAACAAATGGTCGGTCAAAAACGTGAAGAAACGCGGCTCATCATTATCAATTTCCCGGCTGAGTTCCTTGTGACTGAGCTTGCGGGAAAGAAGGCGGATTACGCTGTCACCTTGCGCGAAATCAAACAAAAGATGCTGCCGTCATTGGACGATGCCTGGGCGGGAAAGTTGGCTAAGGGCAAAACGTTATCGGAACTCCGACAAATGGTAGAACACGATCTTGGTCATGAAAAGGAACATGCTCTCGAGGCGGCGAAGGAGGCGCAGATCGTGAAATTTCTTCACGAGCAGACCGCCTTTGATCTGCCGCCACAACTGCTCCGAAGTGAAACGCGGCGAGCCCTCAGTGAGCTGGTGCAACGAAATCGGCAGCGCGGGATTTCCGACGACATGCTAAAAAGCAAAGAGAAAGAGCTTGTGGAAGGCGCTGGCTCGCTCGCGGCTCACCGTCTGAAAACGAATTTCATTTTGCATCGAGTTGCCGAGGCTGAAAAGATCGAGGTCACACGTGCAGAGGCGGATGAGCGCCTTCGAGCACGGGCGGCACAGTACAATTTGCCGGTTGAGAAAATGCGGAAGGAAATCGAAGAAAATGAGGGCCTGAACGGCTTGGCGGAAGAGATCCTGCTGGGTAAGACTCTTGATTTCCTGAAGGCGAATGTTACCGTCGAAACGGCGGGAGCCGAGGACGAAAAGATATCCGTGGCGAAGGAAATTTCATGAGTAATAAAGACCAAAACCTCTCACAAGGCGTGTTAGTACCGATGGTAGTTGAGCAAACCGGCCGCGGCGAACGGGCCTACGACATTTATTCGCGGCTACTGAAGGATCGCATCATTTTCATTGGCACGCCGGTCGATGATCACATCGCAAACCTGGTGATTGCGCAGATGTTGTTCCTGCAAATGGAGGACGGCAAAAAAGATATTAATCTGTACATTAATTCGCCCGGTGGTTCCGTCACAGCCGGCCTTGCGATTTACGATACGATGCAGTTTCTGACCTGTGACGTCACGACCTATTGCCTCGGCATGGCGGCGAGCATGAGTGCGGTGCTGTTATGCGCCGGAACCAAAGGAAAACGATTCGCGCTGCCGAATTCCGACATCATGATTCATCAAGTTTCCGGCGGCGCGCAGGGACAGGCCAGCGACGTCGAGCGAACGGTCGAATACATGTTCAAGCTGAAGCGTCGGCTGATCAAAATCATCGCGCAGCATACCGGTCAGGCCGAAGACAAGGTGCGACTCGATTCCGACCGCGATTATTACATGTCGGCAGCCGAAGCCAGAGAATACGGGCTGGTCGACGAGGTAATCAAATCGCGTAAAGAAGTGAAACTGGTCGATGGTGCCGGCGCCGATGGAGCCGAGCGAAACGTGGCCGTGGCGGAGGCGGCGCTACCCCGGAAACTCGGGGAATAGAAGCTGCTTTTTACTGCCCCAAAAACCCATGGCCCGGGCTTCTAATCTGACGATGTGCTCTTTCTGCGGAAAGAGTCACGCCGAAGTGCGCAAGCTCATTGCCGGGCCGGGCGTCTATATTTGCGATAGCTGCATTAACGTCTGCAAAAGCATTCTCGATAAAGAGCTAAACGAGGATGCGCGGCGGCAGTCGTCAACAATTCGTGTCCCTAAACCGGCCGAAATTCGACGCGCCTTGGACCAGTATGTGATCGGGCAAGACATCGCGAAAAAGACTCTGTCAGTGGCGGTCCATAACCATTTCAAACGGGTCCTGCAAACGAATGCACCGTCTGATTCATCAAGCGCATTCCAGCCCGATCCCTTCGCGGACGTCGAGATTGAAAAGAGTAACATTCTTCTGATCGGACCGACTGGCTCGGGCAAGACCTTGCTGGCCAAGACGCTGGCCAAGATTTTGGATGTTCCGTTTTGTATTGCGGATGCGACAACGCTGACCGAAGCAGGTTATGTCGGCGAAGACGTCGAAAATATCATTCTGCGGTTGCTGCAGAATGCCGATTACGATGTGAAGCGTGCCGAGATTGGCATCGTCTATATTGATGAAATCGACAAGATCGGTCGAAAAACAGATAACGTTTCCATCACGCGAGATGTTTCCGGAGAAGGCGTGCAGCAAGCGCTGCTGAAGATTCTCGAGGGCAGTACATGCAACGTCCCGCCGCAGGGAGGTCGCAAGCACCCGCACCAGGAATACATCCAGGTAAACACCGAGAAAATCTTGTTTGTCTGCGGCGGCGCTTTTGTCGGACTGGATAAAATCGTTCAAAAGCGGATCGGACAAAAAACAATGGGCTTCGGCAGCCCGACTCTCGAAGTGGAAGCAGCGCTAGCCCGTGAAGCGGTGCGTCACGTTGAGCCGGAGGATTTGCTCGCGTTTGGAATGATTCCCGAATTCATCGGCCGGCTCCCGGTCGTGAGTGCTCTCGATGCCCTGACTGAAGAAGAGATGGTGGCGATTCTGACCGAGACGAAAAATGCGATGGTGAAACAATACACCAAGCTCTTTTCGATGGAAGGAGTGCGGCTTTCCGTGACCAAAGATGCCTTAAAAGCTCTGGCTGCCCAGGCGGTTACTAAAGGGACGGGAGCACGTGCGCTGCGCTCAATGCTCGAGCGGATTATGCTCGATATCATGTATGATGTGCCGAGCCGTGAAGATATCGCGGAGGTCACGATCAATCGCGCCGTAGTAGAGGGCAAAAAGCTCCCGCTCATTCGGAAAAAGCAGGACAAGGACGCCGCGTAGCGTTCTCTGGTAGCGGCATCGCGTTCAGCGCATAGTGCGCGCAATGCGTTCTGTTGTCATCATCAACACCGGCACCGAGATTTTGCTGGGTGACGTCGCGGATGCGCACCTGGCATTTATCGCTCGTGAAATTTTTCAGTTTGGCCTGCAGGTCGAGGAACAACGCATCATTCCTGATGGGGCCGCGATTGGCGTCGCGATACGGGATGTCTTTGCCCGGGCAGAAATCGTTTTCGTCACGGGCGGGCTCGGACCGACGACAGACGATGTGACCCGGGAGATCGTTGCCGAATTGCTGCAACTCGAACTGATCGAAGATACGACGGTGCGTGCGGCAATCCGCGACCGGCTTTCGATCCGCCACATCCCGGTCACGAAACGAGTCTGGCGTCAAGCCCAGGTTCCGGTAGGCGCAGAGATATTGCCGAACGAAGGCGGCACTGCGCCCGGACTTTATCTGCCGCCGAACGTGAGTTCGGCTGTCGCGTCGCCACACCTGTTTTTACTGCCCGGGCCACCACGCGAATTGCAGCCCATTTTTCGGCAATCGGTCGCGCCGATATTGCGCCGGATTACGGCAGGCCTGCACCCGCCGGCGATGCGGAAGTTTCAATTGGCAGTGATGGGCGAATCGATCGTCGAGAAAAAGCTCGGAGCAAAAATTCTCGCGATCCCAGGCATTGAGCTTGGCTATCGCTCGCGTCCGGGCGAGGTCGAGGTTCGCGTAAGCGGAAGGCCCGAAGCCGTAGAGGCCGCAGAGCGAATCATCCAGAGCGAGCTCGCTGATGCAATCTTTACGACGGAAGACGAAACGTTGGCCGCGGTGGTGGTGCGCCTGTTAAGCAAACAGGGCGAGACGCTGGCTGTGGCCGAGTCGTGCACGGGCGGGTTGCTGGCGCATCAAGTCACGGATGTCCCGGGCGCCTCGAAAGTTTTCTTGGGCGGTTACGTTACTTATTCCAATGAAGAAAAGATCCGGGCGCTCGGCGTAGCTGCCAGCTCGATCGAGAGATTTGGCGCGGTTAGCGAAGAGGTCGCGCTCGAGATGGCCGAAGGCACGCGAAGGGGGGCACAGGCGACGCATTCGATCGCGACCACCGGTATTGCCGGACCGAGCGGCGGTACAGTTGAGAAACCGGTAGGAACGGCATTTATGGCGATTTCTTCGGCAAATTACGCACCCATCTGCCGTAAATTTTTTCTGCCGAGCGATCGCGAAACATTCAAACAACTCCTCGCGCAAAACGCATTCGATTTGTTACGAAGACGATTGCTCGCCTAGTTGTCGCCGTCGTCCGGCGGCAGAGAAGCGCTGCCACGACAAAACGATGCCGGACAAACTAGGAATCGCATCGGTCGCAGCGCCAATAATCGATTTGCTGCCTGACACCAGCTACTAGCGATCGAATTCTTGATGCCCAAAGTGAATATTCAGAGATTTCTCGGCTTCGCTCGAAATGACAAGCCGCGCAGAGACCACTACCCGCCGAGGTAGGGGCGATTGACCTCAATCGCCTTGGGCGGTTCGGTGAACCGCCCCTACCAGCTCTTATCCACCGAGGGCGGGCGGACGCTAGAACACTCAGGGCCACCGCTATCCCTGCACTTCGACTGGAGTCCCTATCTTGACGTGATCGTAGAAAAATTTCGCGCCATCAGATGGCATACGGATACAGCCGTGCGATGCGGGATAACCAGGTAAAATCCCGACGTGCATACCGACACCGTCTCCGGTCAGCCGCATGAACCACTTCATCGCTGCACCTTGGAAATGGGTGCCGCTAGGTGCCGAATCGATGTGCAAGCTCACACCTGCGCGCACAATCCGGCCAGAACTGTCGACAAAATCTCCATACAGCGTCGAATGATGATTCGGATCCTTTTCCAGAACCGTAAAGCTGCCACTGGGGGAGCTGTGTCCTTGTTTCCCGGAGGACATGGGCGAGTCCACGATAATTTGCTCGCCCGTCAAAAGATAGGCGCGCTGTTTTGGAAGCGAAACGATAACGTGGACATCATCAGGCGTGACCGTGGCCAGAAGCGACTGATTCACCGCCAGCGGGGCCTGTTTTTTGATCAGATCAACTGCGCTGCGCATTGGCTGCAAACCGCTCTTTGGCTGGCGAAATAATTGGGCGTCAGCCGAAAGCGCGACGGCCAAGACTGCGCTGGTGAAGATCTGAATGGTAAAAGAGTTAATCATTGCGCTCGATATCCATCGACACGAGCGAGCCAGCCGGGCAGCCAGCGGGATTCGCCGCGTTCCGGCGGCGAATTCGCTACCCGCCGGCGGAGAACAGTTTTGGCAGATGTAACGAATTCGTCGAGTGCAGATTGCGAATCGGCCCGCTGCATATTTTCGAGTACCTGCAGCAATCCCCAGCCTTGTCCCCGATAGCGTTCGGTCGCGAGGGTGCCTTCGCCTTTAAAGTTGACGTAATCGATAAGGGCGAAGCAGCCCGATGGATCCGAGGCAAGCCGATCGAATTGGCGCTGCACGTTGTCGCGTTCGCCCACGGAAGCTTCGGCGAGCATCTTTGGCAAAGCAACTTCCAGACGTGCTATGAGGAACTCTGTTTGAAGGTCAATGGTATCGACGAGAAAAGCGCGAAGCTGTTTCATCTTCGGCGAATCCTGATCGCGCAAGAATTCGGCACGCGAGTTCCAGGGACAGGCGGTATCGTCGCCGGCGAGAAGAAACGCCGGAAGTTTGGCGCCGCGCGCAGAAACAAAGCCGACGAGTTTGGGAAAGCTCTCCTCGAACGGTCCGCGCTGACCTCGCGGATACCAAATAAAATGCCCGATGCCGAGCGAGGCGAAATTTTCACCTGCATTCCACGAGGTCAGACCGGATATGGTGCCCCCGCACTCGTTTTTCCAAATGCGTCGGCCAATCCGGTTGGCTTCGGCGGCGGAGATTGGGATTGTGGCGTGGATGGAAATCGGCGCCAGCATCCAGATCAGGATTGGAGTGCCCGCTATTCCCGGGAGGAGGGTTCGTGTCCTTGACGCTGCCACTTTCTCCACTAGCGTGCCGGACTTCTTTTCTCTCACGTGGTGTAGTAATCCTATGAAAAAATTTCTGATCGGCATGGTCATGGCAGCTCTGACGGCACCCGTTTTGGCCGAAGATCGGGCGACGCTCAAGGACGCAAAAGATAAAGTGAGCTACAGCATCGGGCTCGACATCGGCATGACTTTTAAAAAACAGAAAATGGAACTTAACAGTGACGCACTCGCCGCCGGAGTGAAGGACGGGTTGAGTGGCGTCCAACCGCTTTTAACCGAGGACGAAGTCCGGCAGGTGATGATGACGTTCTCAAAGGAAATGACGGAGAAAACAGCAATGGCTAACAAAGAGGCAGGTGAAAAAAACAAAGCCGAGGGTGAAAAATTTCTCAGCGAAAACAAAAATAAGCCCGGTGTAAAAACAACCGCCAGCGGGCTGCAATACAAGGTGTTGAAAGAGGGAAGCGGTTCGCCCCCGAAAGAGACCGACACAGTGGTGGTAAATTACCGTGGGACTCTTGTCGATGGCACCGAGTTCGACAGTTCCTATAAGCGCGGGGAGCCGGCGACTTTTCCGGTGAATCGCGTCATCAAAGGCTGGACGGAAGCATTGCAGTTGATGAAACCAGGTTCTAAGTATCAAATTTTCATCCCGGCGAATCTCGCTTATGGCGAACGAGGCGCCGGCGGGGATATCGGTCCGAACGCGACTCTCATATTCGAGGTCGAGTTGATGAACGTGAAGCCGGGAGAGAGTGGTGCGGGGCCGTCGCCCTCTTCGTCGCCGCAGTAACGGTCAGCGGGCGCTCTGCGCGGATTCCCATTCCAGCCGAGGAGCGTCGCCCCACAGGTCCTCGAGAGAGTAAAATTCGCGCTTATCGCGATGGAAGACATGGACGATCACTTGCAGGTAATCCATGACAATCCATTGACTGGCTGGAAACCCATCGATGGCAGCGGGACGAATCCTGTAGTCTTCTTTTAGTTTCGCTTCGACTTCGCCTGCAATTGCTTTCAGGTGCGGCTCGGATGTTCCTGAGCAAATAACGAAGAAATCGGTAAAGCTCGAGACGCCTCGCAGATCGAGCACGGTAATTTCTTCCGCCTTTTTGCTCGAAGCTAAGTCGGCGCAGACTTTCGCTAACGGCTCGGAATCTATTTCGAGACCTCCCGATAGATGCGCCGCGTCCGAATCATTTCCTCCACGATTGGCGGAACCAAATAACGAATCGAGGCGCCGCTCGCAACTCTGTTTCGAATTTCCGTGGCCGAAATATCGGTCGGGAGTTGCGGCAGATTGTCATCGCCGATCAGGAAGAAGAGCTGAGCCTGGCCATGCTTGATCGCGAGTTGTTCGATCGTGGTAATGGTGTAGGACGGTGGGGGACGGCGTAGCTCGAAATCGTCAGCTTCGAAGCAGGCTTCCCCGGCGATAGCGGCCAGCAACATTTCCCAACGCAACTCGCCCGAGGCGATTGGCGCGTCTTTCCCAGGCGAAGTTGCGGCTGGCACGAAAATAACCTTTTCCAGCTGAAACTGCTCGAGCGCTTCCCGCGCCAGAATCAGATGCGCGTAATGGATCGGATCGAAGGTACCGCCGTAGATTCCGATCTTTTGCAAGGCTGTAGTGACCGGCTCAGTAAAGAAGATACTCTTTTCGCTCGCTCTTGAAGTGGGCAACGTCATCGGCCCAACCAGCGACGATAGCGGACGGTCCATAGCCCCGGGCAAATTGCGACTGAATCGAAGCGCTGCCGTAACATTTGAAGAACATATCCCGCTTCCCTCGACTACTGCGCGCAATTAAATTTGTACGCAATTCACGATTCATCTCCGCCAGTGCATAAATGTTAATGGCAGTGAGATTACCAGGCGCGCTTGATTCGATGTGGAGGTAACTGCCACCGCCTGATCCGCTGCGGTATTCGCTGAAAGTGACTCCGTTCAAACCTTGCGAGTTCATGTAGCTGGTGAACGTACTCGCACTGACGCCTCGGGCCGCGATGATCTCGAAGGGCCGTGCTCCGCCCACGCCCGTTTCCGGTCCGTGTAATTCACCGATGAGGCCGGTTGCGACGTAATAGTGCGGCGAATTCCACCGCGGAATATTGGGCGAGGTCCGAATCCAGCGCAGACCGGTATCGTCCCAGGTGAAATTGCGTGCCCAGCCATGCATTGGCACAATGTGGAGCTTGCAGCGGCCCTTGATCCAACCTTCGCCATTGATCATCAGAGCGAGTTCTCCGCAGGTCAAGCCGTGCACGTACGGGACCTGAAATGCTCCGACGAAAGAGATCCAGCGCGGCTCGACCAAAGGGCCTTCCACGCGCAAGCCGCCGAGAGGATTAGGTCGATCCAGGACGACGAATTGAATCCCATTTTCCGTCGCTGCTTCCATGCATTTTCCCATGGTGCTGATGTAGGTGTAACTGCGGCAGCCAATATCTTGCAGATCGAAGACAAGCGTATCGATTCCGCGCAACATTGCCGGGGTCGGTTTGCGTGTCGGTCCGTAGAGAGAATAGGCGATCAGGCCAGTCAGCCGATCGCGTCGGGACGATACATAACGACCAGCCTTCTCGGTCCCGTCTAGTCCGTGCTCTGGTGTATAGAGAGCGACCAGATTTACATTTTTCTTCAAGAGCACGCGTGTTGCCACGCCATTGGAATCGACCCCGGTCTGATTCGTCACGAGTCCAACCCGCTTCCCTTTCAAGAATGCGTAGCCGGTCGATTCCAGCACGTCGATGCCGAGTCGGACCGCGGCTTGCGCTGGCGTCGCCATCAATGTCCATCCGATGGCAAGAGCGAGGACAATTTTGTTTCCGGAGAAACGCATTAAATTTAGTGTGGACGTTATGAAGCACGCCTCAGCCGGTCAACTGCTACTCGTCGGCGTCCGCGGTCCTGAGCTCGGCCCGGCAGAAGCGAAATTACTACGGCGGGTGCAGCCGGGCGGATTCATCCTGTTCGGGCGAAATATCAAGACGCCTGTGCAATTGCGGAAGTTGATTGATGACCTCCGTGATGTCAGCGAAATCGAACCGATCATCACCATTGATCAAGAAGGGGGCCGGGTCTCACGGTTGCGTCTGATCGGGAACGAGCCGCCCAATGCGCAGCAACTGCGCGACAAGGGTGACATCGGGTTGATTCGCCGGCACGGCGATATCACCGGCCGCCTGCTTCGGCTGTTCGGCTTCAACCTCGATCTCTGTCCAGTGCTCGACATTTCCTTTGATGATGAGGCGGATAATTCATTGCGCGGTCGTTGTTACGGACGAACAGCGCAAGAAGTCATCAAAAACGCTGAAGCGTTTAACGACGCGCTCCGCGCTGCCGGTATCACCAGCTGTGGCAAGCACTTCCCCGGCTATTCCGCCGCCACCATCGACGCGCATTATGATTTGCCGAAAATCGATCGGACGCGTGCTGAGCTCGACGCCAATGAGCTTGCCGTTTTCGCCAAATTCTCGTCAAAGGTGGACAGCATGATGATTTGTCATGGCTGGTATCCCTGCTTCGAGCCGACAAAAACGCCCGCATCGCTAAGTCACGCTATCGTGACAGATTTGCTCCGCGGCGAACTGCGCTTCAATGGGCTGAATATGACTGACGATCTCGATATGGGCGCGATTCTGAACGAGTACAGCTTTCCTGACATGCTGCGACTGGCGCTCGCTGCTGGCAATGATCTGGCCATGATTTGTCATCGGATCGATCGGATCGGCGAAGCCCGCGACGTGATCGAAAAACTCCCGCGCCAATGTCTGGATGCCGCTCTCGCGAGTGTCGCTCGCTTTAAAGCCAGGCTGGCGCCGCCGACCGAGTTCTCGGAGGAGGCGTTTCGCAAAACCGATGCGGAAGTCTGGGACTTGCGGGTAGAAGTTCTTGGTGAAGAACGCGCAGCTCAACGCAGTACCGAAAAGGGATCGCACTCACCGGTGGAATTGTACTGAGTCGCCAACAATTGACGCAGTTCGCCTCCGCCGATAGCGTTCGCGCGTGCAAGCGGTGCTGGAAAAACTGCTGATCCTGCAGGACCGGGATCAGAAGATCCGGCAAATTCAGCTCGAGGTTAAGACGCTTCCGCAACAGCGAAAAAACCTTGAAGCTCAACTGGCGGCCAATGCCGCTACGCTCGAGTCGCTCAAGCAGCGGGCAAGACAGCTCGAGATCGAACGCAAAAAACTCGAGCTCGATGTCGGCACGCGTCAGAACAGCATCTCGCGATTGAAGACGCAGCAGTACGAAACGCGTAAGAATGATGAATTTCAGGCGATGGGCCACGAGATCGAGCGTTATGAAAAGGAAATCGTGCAGCTGGAAGATCAGGAGCTCGAATTGATGGAACAGGCCGACAAACTAAAATCCGAAATTTCCACCCAGGAAAAAATGGCGGCGGCCGGGCGAGACTCGGTTAATCGACAACTTGTCGACCTCGATCAAAAGGCGAAGACGTTGGAGGCCCGTCTTGGAGACCTGGCCAAAGAACGCGAGCAACTGGCTACTACGATCGACGAGGACGTGCTCTATCGCTACGAGCGATTGTTTTCGAGCAAGGGAGATGCCGCGGTCGTGGCCGTCGAACACGGGGTTTGCACGGGGTGCCACATGAAAGTGACTACGCAGACGGCAGTGCGAGCGAAAAGCGACAGCGAAATTGTCAGTTGCGAACAGTGTGGTCGCATTCTTTATGCGCCCGAGTAACAGTTAGACGTTAAACCGAAACCCAATAACGTCGCCGTCCTCAACGACATAATCTTTGCCTTCGATTCGCAGCTTGCCTGCCTCCCGTGCTTTGGCAAATGAGCCTAGTGCTGCAAGCTCCTCGTAAGCAATCACTTCCGCTGCAATAAAGCCTCGCTCGAAATCGGAGTGAATGACCCCGGCCGCCTGCTGGGCCTTATCGCCGGCGTGAATCGTCCAAGCCCGCGATTCTTTTTCGCCAGTCGTTAAAAAAGTCCGTAAGCCGAGCAGATGATAAACGGCACGAATGAGCGCCCCGGCTCCGCTCTCGTTCACGCCAAGATCCCGTAAGTACTCGGCCGCTTCTGTTTCGCTTAGATCAACCAATTCGCTCTCGATCTGCGCACTAATCACGACCGCTTCAGTCGCGAAGTGGTTCTGTGCGTACTCCTGCACCGCTTTCACATGGTCTGTCACTGGATTCTCTTCGTCCCGCGATAATAATGGTGCGAGATCAGTCTCGCCCACGTTGCATGCAAACAGCGTTGGTTTGGCAGTGAGCAGAAAGAATCCGCCCGCGATTCCTTTCTCTTCCTCCGTTAACGACAATGTCACCGCCGGTTTTCCCGCGTCCAGGTGGGGCAGGAATTTCTCCAGCACCGCATTTTCGGCCTTTGCTGGTTTGGATCCGGCCCGTAGTTCTTTCTGCAACCGGTCACGCCGCTTCTGAAGTGAAGCGAGATCGGCCAGGATCAGTTCAGTGTTGATCACATCGATGTCCCGAATGGGATCAATCGCGCCACTGACATGATGAACATCAGGATCTTCGAAACAGCGTACGACTTGGACGATTGCGTCCACTTCGCGAATGTGGCTCAGAAATTGATTGCCCAAGCCTTCACCGGCGCTTGCGCCTTTGACCAAACCGGCAATATCGACAAACTCGATCGCGGTCGGAACGATTTTTTGGGAGCGCGAGAGTTTGGCAAGCACCTCAAGACGCTCATCCGGCACCGTGACCATGCCAAGATTCGGATCAATCGTGCAGAAAGGATAATTCGCGGCTGGCGCTTTGCGGGTCCGAGTGACCGCGTTAAAGAGAGTCGATTTGCCGACATTTGGCAGCCCAACGATTCCAGCACTCAGCACAGGCGCGCACCCTAGCGCAGTCTGTAGAGGTGGTCTACGACCGCGTCAGAGAGATTGCCCGGTATCGAGAAGCCCGTAGGTGCGGTACCTCTCTTTGCCGGGACGCTAGCTGCTTCAACGGTCATAAACCCTTTCAGTCTTTTCTCATTTCACCTTCGAAATTGATTCGATACTTTCCATTGCGCATAAAATTGGATCATGAGAAAGAGCCAACTCATATCGCTTTTCGTTACCGCCGGTTTGCTTGGCGCGAGCCAATTTGCCGAAGCCGCCGATCCGGCTCATCCAGACCAGCCGATTGTATCTCCCGCTGAGGCAATCCCGCGCCTGAAAGAAGGCAATGGCCGCTACACGGGGGGCAATCAGCAGCACCCGCATGAGTCGATCGAAGACAGAAGATACATTGCGACCAACAGCTATGAAAATGCTGGCATGACCTTCCTGGGCATGACCGCTGCCCAGGCAGCAGGGCGACGCGCGGAACTGACGAAGAGTCAGCATCCGTTTGCCATCGTCGTCAGTTGCTCCGATTCCCGTGTCCCGCCTGAGCTCGTGTTTGACCAGGGACTCGGCGATCTATTTGTGCTCCGGGTGGCCGGCAATGTGATCGACGATCACAGCCTGGGAAGCATCGAATACGCGGTCAACCACTTGGCAGTCCGCCTGATTGTGGTGCTTGGGCATCAGCGTTGTGGCGCCGTCAAAGCCGCAAAGGAGACTATCGCTGCGAAAGGCAAAGCGGCCGCTCATATCCAATCACTAGTCGAAGCCATCAGGCCCGCAGTGGAGGCAACAATCGATGGCGACTTGGAGGCCACCATAGAGGCTAACGTCAAACACGTTGTTAAAGATCTGAGGTCATCACTGCCCGTGCTTAAGCCGAAAGTTGATTCCGGCGAACTACAGGTAATCGGCGGCGATTACAGTCTCGACACTGGCGCAGTGGCCTTCCTGGACGAGAAATAAATAGCTTTCGATCAAGACGGATCGAATGAGGCCCGTTCACAAGCCGCTCGCGACTCTGAATCAAAGCAAGGACCAAATAGCCAGCGTGATTTTTCCTAGTTAAAAGCATCGGTCCGGCGGGATTTGAACCCGCGATCTATCGCCGCGACGGCACTACACGAGTTTCAGCGCCTCGACAGAGCGAGGCGGCTACAAAGATAGACTGTGTTGGAAAGGTTCAAGTTGCGGGCAATCGGACAGTGCTTACAAAAAGCGCCGCCAACATGAGAGCCGCAAGCGTCAACCGATTCACAATTGCCTAACCTTGTAGCACAAGACACGCCCGTCATCCATTCGAATGTGCACTGCTCTGGTCCCTGCGTCGCCTCATCCTACGTAACCGGGATTCTAGAAGCGGACCAGAAGGAGCGAGCTCTGGCAGTTCCGTGTGCTAGGATTTGCGCTAGAATCAGTGCTTCTCTGCTGGCTATTCGTGAATTGCGGGATCACGCGAAAATTCCCAGTTTTTCGCTCATAAAAACGTTTCGCTTTGAAACGAAAAGTGACGCTGTGAAATCGATGATTGCGCAATCCTAAGCCTGGCGCGTCTGCCAATTCCGCCACCCTGGCGTTACA
>QHNB01000137.1 GCA_003217965.1 Verrucomicrobiota bacterium
GCAGCAATCCAGAAGAAGCGAAGCTAGCGACAAGATTGCAAAGCCGAGTCTTTTTTGCAAAATGAGTCAGTAACTCCGCCGGCACCTTCACGCTATCCCGGCTCGGCTGCTCACTGGCGATGCAGCGATCATAGCATCTCTGGCACAGCCTAAGCTAGGTAGAGTCGTCCATGGCTCGAAGATCCTTTTGTGTCATTTTGGTCGAAGACCACGCCGATACTGCCGAATGTTTACGGAAATTCCTTACCAGTATTGGCTACAAAGTCTATGTCGCACCGGATGTCGCTTCTGCTCGAGGTCTGGCCAAAGCGGTCGCCTTTGATGTGCTGCTGAGCGATCTTCGCTTACCAGACGGTACTGGATGGGACTTGATGGAAGAGTTGAGTGCAAAGCAGCCTATTCGAGCAATCGCGATTAGCGGCTACAACACCGAAGACGACATTGCTCGGAGCAGGCAGGTGGGATTTCTCGATCATTTAGCTAAACCGCTGGTTTTTGAAGAGTTGACCGCGGCGATCGATCAAGCTGTCGGAAGGTAGCGCGGGAGGACGCTTCTGTTTAGCCCGCGTTCTGCTGGAGTTGCCGGCCAGATTTGCTGGTTCCTGCTTTGAGTTCCTAGCTACATCGGCTGCCGGGTCGTGTTCATCGCTCGTATTTCCGTAGTGGGAGAGCCGCGGCTCCGTCGCGATTGAGCCAGCATCGGTAAGAACGCCGCGACCGAGCGAAGCGGCTACAACAGCTGCCGTCCGGCCGCTGTCGGATCGCGTGAATCAAATTTCGAGCGAAAAATCGCCCGATGTTTGAGCGAATCCGACCTCTTCTTGCGAAAGCTTGAAGTTCATTGTGAACACAGTTGAAATGCCAGCATGAATGGCAACGAACGTAAGATCGAAATCCTCACGCCTTTCAACCTGGCTCTGCAATGGACGACACAGGTTCTATTTCGCCCATTCGATCTTGAAAAATGGCTCGTCATCGGCTTTGCCGCGTTCCTATCCCACCTCGCCGGTGGCACCGGTATCAATTTTAATCCCGCCAGTTTCCGTAATCGCGGTCATTGGGATTTTCGCACCACCTCGTACAATCTGTATTCAACGAGTGATCACGTTTCGCTATGGCTGATCCTTTTTGTCAGCGCAGTGGTTTTTGTGATTGTGATCGCGGTCGTTCTGGTGCTGCTCTGGATTGGTTGTCGTGGGCGTTTCATCTTTGTCGATTGTGTGGTGCGCAACCGGGGCGCAATTAAAGAGCCTTGGCGCGAATTCCGGGAAGTAGCGAACAGCTTTTTCGGCTTTCTCCTCGCGGTCGTGCTGCTTTTTGTGTTAATGGCGCTGGTCGCCGGCTCGCCCATCATCTTATGGCTCGCGTTGCACCACGGCGATGTGAACTTCGGCCCGGTAATCGTGCTCGGGCTCGGACTCTGGATCGCATTTGTCTTCGTCTTTGCTCTGGCTTGGGGGCTGATTTCGCAATTTATGATCGTGACGATGTATCGGCGGCGCTGCGGCGCAGTGGAGGCGTTCCGTTCGACCGTTTCATTGATCATGAGCGATCCGGTTCCGTTCATTCTTTATATTCTGTTCCTCTTCGTCCTCAGTATTTTGGTTGCCATGGTCTCGTGCGTAGCCACCTGCGTGACCTGTTGCATCGCCGCGATTCCGTACGTCGGAACGGTAATTCTGCTGCCGCTTTATGTTTTTCTCGCGGCATATCCGCTGCTTTTCGCTCGCCAATTCGGACCTGATTGGGATGCGTGGGCGAATTTGAGCGCTCCAACTCTCGCCGCTCCACCAACGCCGCCCGCGCCTCCGGTGCAGTCCGCGCCGCCTCCGGTGCCACCCATCCCTGAAACGCCCCCGAGCGAGCCGCCGCCAGGATCGCGTTCGCCCTACGAACCTCCGGAAACATCTCCACCGCCTCCGCCACGACAATGATGAGCATGTTGCCTGCGAAAAGTAAAAACACATCGCTTTCTCCGCGACGATGTGTGCTTCGACTGATTGCCGTGGTAACGCTGGCGACGACTCTTCTGTTAATCCGCGCGACGGATCCGGTCGTCGCTGGAGCATGGCTACCATTTCATACATCGTGCGGCGCTGTCACCGGACTGCCGTGCATTTTCTGCGGGATGACACGCGCCCTTCACTTCCTCCTTAAGGGCGATTTCGCTCGCGCGCTTTATTTCAACTGGCTGGCGTTTCCGCTGATCGCCGCGGTTATCTGCTTTGGCGTGTTGTTAACAATTGAAATTGCATTGCAGCGCACGCTGCTCAATTTGCGTCCGGTCGCGCCCATTACATCGCGCCGACTTGGAATCGTTTTACTAATGGTTGCCGCGCTTTGGACCCTGCAAGCATATCTCGCCGTTTCTCAACACAAACACGAGTTGCTCAATCCGGGCGGACCGCTCTATGCCCTGTTCGTAAAATGAATTAATTCGTCGCGCGATCCGGAAAGAGAATTCTAACTCACCGTCGCGCTCCAGAATTTACGAAATGCCGTTGGCCAACTTCGATCCACCACGGCCTGGCGAGCCTGACGCGCCATGTCGTCGCGTTTGTTCGGGTTTATTACCAACTCGTGAATGGCACGGACCAAATCTTCGACATCGTGTGATTTTGTAATGATGCCGTTTACATCTGCATCGACCAATTCCTTTGGTCCGCCAGTGTCCGATACAATAACCGGAACTCCAGATGCTTGAGCTTCGATCACGGCGTTTCCGAACGTGTCGGTGGTGCTCGGGAAAACAAAAACATCCGCTGAAGCATAAGCAGTGGCGAGCTCTTTGCCACGCAAGTAGCCGGTGAATACGGCATCGGGCAGAAGGGTAGAATTCAAAGCCTGCAAGTAAGGCCCGTCGCCAACCAGGTAAAGTTGGATCGGCAATCCTTCGTCGCGCAGGCGGCGATAGGCCTGGGCGAGCACATCGAGATCTTTTTCCTTGGAAATTCGACCAACGTAGAGAAGGCGAATCGCCCCATTAACTTCGCCAAATTTCGTCCAAAAGGCTGGGTCGCGGCGCTCCGGGCTAAACAGCGCGGTGTCGAGCCCGCGCGGAAGAATCTTCAATTTCTCGGGAGCAAATCCGCGTGCGACCCAGCTACGCCGGTACTCTTCCGAATTCACAAAAACAGTATCGAGTTGCCCGTAGAACCAGTGCATGTAGTGCCACGCCACGCTTTCGAGAAAACTGTCGTCGGTCAGGATACGGACGTACTGCGGGAAATCGGTACGATAAATCCCGCTCGTCTGCAGGTTCAGCATCTTGGCGGCGAGGAGCGCAGTGAGGCCGATCGGTCCCGGCGTGCTGATGATGATCTCGGTAAAACCTTCGCGCTGGATGTAATCGAGGATTCGGAGGATGGGCGGGAAACTAAGCTTTTGCAGTTCGTATTCGGGCAGTTCGAATTCGCCGATTGGTTTAAAATTTTTGATCGGAATATCGGTAATGCGCAGCTTGCTCCGCGCCGTGACGACGGTTAATTGGGCGCCGGCTGCTTTGGCCGCCGCGGTCATTTTTCGAATGGTGGTTGCGACCCCATTTACGTCTTCCAGGGTATCGGTGAACCAGGCTCGCTTGGTATTGCGCAATGCGTCGGGAATGGCGCCGGTCAGTTGCCGGAAGATTTGCCGCAGCCATGGGCGCGACGGCGCCTGGCTGTGGAATGCGTAAATGTAAGGCGAGAGAACGACGATCAAGGGAGCGATCGCGCTCAAAGCTTGGACGCTCTCGAGCAAATTTCCGCCGCTGATTTGCTGGACGAACTTTTGAAAAAATCGAAACGCCAATTGCTCAGAAACGATGTTGGCGAGCAGAAAAGCTCGGCGTTCAGGCTCGGCCACGACGTTGACTTCGCGCGCGATTTTCGCCTTCACTTCCGGCCGCGCGAAATACCGAGAGAGTTCGTTCCAAAGTGAAACGTTCGCTGGTTTCGCTAACTCGAAGATTTTTCCCGAAAGAACGCCCTGTGCTACGAACGTCGCCTTTTCCCGCAAGGTGAACTGCGTCGGATCGCGCCCTTCCATGAAACGCGAAAACACTTGCTCAAGAAGCGCCCCGCTTGGTCCGAGTTTCTCGTGGAAGCGATCCTGAATAAATCCTGAAAACGTGTTGTAGAATCCGTGCG
>QHNB01000138.1 GCA_003217965.1 Verrucomicrobiota bacterium
GAATGCGGCGATGACGGATTCCTTTCAACGCTGCGCGATAGTTCAGATACTCCGTCACCCGCATGTCATTGTAGAGTGGAACGTGTTCTGGCATGTAGCCGAGATGGGCGCGGGCTTGAAGGGATTGCTCGAAAATATCGAACCCAGCGATCGTCGCGCGGCCCGAAGTCGGCGGCATGAAGCTGGAGAGAATCCGCATGGTCGTCGTTTTGCCTGCTCCGTTTGGTCCGAGGAATCCCATGATTTCCCCTTGGCCGACCTCGAAATTAAGATCGCGGATCGCGGTTTGCCCGGCGTACTTTTTTGTCAGGTGTTCGACTTTGATCATCGCAATAGTTCAATGAGACAACTTCGGCAGCGCGGCGTTGTCGAAAAGTTTCAGCGTGCTGTCAACGAAACGGTTTGGAATTGGCGCGGCCCATCGCTGCGAGCGATCCCGACCACGAAATCAACCTGCGAGCCGCTTTGCGCCCTCGAAAGCCAATCCTCAAGTGCTTTCACCGAATTCACATTGTGCCGGCCGACACGATAGATGACCAGTCCCCGCTCAATTCCCGCTTCATCAGCCGGACTGCCCGGTTCAACTGCACTGATCAGAACGCCGCGTCCACGAACAAGTCCAAGGGCATCCGTGAGCTCCGGCGTTAAATCTTGTAACTGCATTCCGAAGAGGCGATCAGTACGCCCAGCGGGGGGTTGATTCAAATCCGCTTGCCGCTGTTGTGGCTGTGCTCGCTGCTGTTCTGCCACTTTCTTGAACTCAGCGACCACCTCTCTCACCGTTTCAGCAGGAATAGCGAACCCGACCCCCTGGGTCGGTACGCCCTGTGGTGTAAATGCCATCTTAGCCGAGCTCACACCAACGAGCCGGCCACTGATGTCAACCACCGGCCCTCCGGAATTTCCCGGATTAATCGCGGCATCGGTTTGGAGGAGATTCTTGTAATCGAAATTTTCGATAGTGACGTCTCGTTTCATTCCACTTAGGACGCCGCGGCTAATCGAGCTGCCGTAACCGACAGCGTTTCCGACTACAATCACGGTTTGGCCGAGCAAATTGGGCGACAGATTATCCAGATTGATGAAGGGAAAGCCGGTCTTTCCCTCGATTTTGATGAAGGCCAGATCCTTCTTGGGATCGCCCGTAATGTAACGGGCATTATAGACTTTGCCGTCACTAGTGGTGACTTCGATCTTCAAATCGGCCGCGCGTTGTACGACGTGCTCGTTTGTCACGATGTAACCTGCTGGATCGACGATGAACCCGGAGCCGAGACTTTGCAGCCGCTGTCGAACCTCTCGCGGTTCACTTCGATAATTGCCGAAAAACTGGGCAGCGAAATCTTCAAAGGGATCGCGCACTTGGCGGCGAACCACCCGCTCGGCATTGATGTTGACGACGGCGGGCATGACTTTGGCGACTGCAAGCACGGTCGGCTCAGATGCAGGATCAACCGGCGACGCGGAGGGCGTTGGAACCGGAGGTTGCGCGGACAGCACCGTCGCGAACAAAATGAGTCCGGTCGTTGCCGGAAACCAGAAGCGTGTCATCGGCCAGCAAGTAACGAATCGCCCTTTGCACTGTCAACTTGCCGGCCGCGGCGATCGTGCGGAGATTTAAGAAAGAAATGCATCCATCGTTCGCGACGAGGCTAAACCTCGATCTGCTCGAGCAGAACTATGAGCGTTGGTTGAAAGATCCAACCTCAGTCGATTCCGGATGGTCGGCTTTTTTTGAAGGTTTCGAGCTAGGCAATCTCCCAATGCGCAATGGCGCTGCTACGGCTGCAGCCCAGCCCCGCATGGAGATACGGGAAAGCCCTTTGCAAACGCGTATCGACAGCCTCGTTTACGCCTATCGCATACTGGGCCATACCATCGCCCGGGTCAATCCGCTCGCCGATAAGCGACCGGAGAATCCGTTGCTCACCCTCCGCGAATTCGGGTTGAGTGACAAAGATCTCGATCACGTCGTTTCATCCAAATTTTTTCTCGATAATCGGCAGATGACGCTGCGCGAAATGATCGCGCTACTCGACCGCATCTATGCCAGTTCGATCGGAGCTGAATTCCAACACATTCAAAACACGCGGATTCGCGACTGGGTGCGCCATCGCCTCGAATCCCGCATGAGTCAGCCAGCCGTCCCGCGCGAAACACAAATTGCGTTGCTTCGGTCATTGCTCGAAGCGGAGACGTTCGAGGTGTTTCTCCACACCCGTTATGTCGGACAAAAGCGCTTCTCCCTGCAGGGAGCGGAGGGATTAATGGTGGTCCTGGACACGCTGCTCCAGAAATGCCCGGAAGATGGCGTGGAGGAGATTTGCATGGGCATGGCTCACCGCGGCCGCCTGAATGTGCTTGCTAATTTTCTAAAGAAATCACTCCAAGTGATCTTCACCGAGTTCACCGAAAACTACATTCCCGACCTGGTCGCGGGCGACGGCGACGTGAAGTATCACCTTGGTTATCGGACGGTGCGCAAGCTCGCTGAGGGAGCCGAAGTGGAGATTCGCCTTTCGGCAAACCCGAGCCATCTGGAAGCGGTCGATCCAGTGGTGGAGGGGACAGCACGTGCCCGCCAACGGATTCGCGACGACACAGAACATCGGCGCAAAGTCTTGCCTTTGCTGTTGCATGGCGACGCCGCTTTCGCGGGGCAGGGAATCGTAGCGGAAACGCTGAACATGTCGCAGCTGGCTGGTTACTCGACAGGCGGGACGGTGCACGTGGTGGTGAACAATCAGATAGGTTTTACGACCCTCCCGGAAGATGCCCGCTCATCCATGTACGCCACCGATGTCGCCAAGATGATCGAAGCTCCCATCTTGCACGTGAACGGAGAGGATCCACTGGCCCTGAAATTTGTTACGGAAATGGCGCTCGATTTTCGCCAGGAGTTTGGACGCGACTTCGTGATCGACATGTACTGCTATCGCAAATACGGCCACAACGAAGGCGACGAACCCTCCTTCACTCAGCCCGATCTTTATGATCGGATAGAAAAGCGCCCTTCAGCCGCAACGCTCTACAAGCGCGACCTTCTTAAAACCGGCGTGCTGAGCGCGGACGATCTGGCGTCGCTCGAGACCGAATTTGAGCTCCGATTGGAAATGACTCTCGACGAAGTGAGAGCGATCGAAAAGGCCCAGGCGGACGAGAAAGCGAAGTTCAAAGAATCGACGGCGGTATTTCAGCCAAAATATACCGCGAAATCGCCACCGACGGCCATCAGCAGAGAACAAGTGGAGACTATCGTAAACGGGCTGACCCGCATGCCCGAAGATTTCCATATTCTGTCGAAAATCAAAAAAATGCTGATCGACCGGCGCCGGCAAATTTTGGAAGCGGGTGGGCCGTTTGACTGGGGCTTTGCCGAGGCGCTTGCCTTCGGATCCTTATTGCTCGATGGGGTGCCGGTTCGTTTATCTGGGCAGGACAGCCGCCGGGGAACCTTCAGCCATCGTCATGCTTTCTGGTACGATTCGAAAACTGGGGAACCCTATTTGCCGTTGATGCATTTGGCTGAGAAACAGGCGCGCATTTGCATTTACAACAGCCTGCTCTCGGAAGCGGCCGTGCTCGGGTTTGATTACGGCTATTCGCTTGATTATCCCAACATGCTCTGCCTCTGGGAAGCGCAGTTTGGGGATTTTTCCAACGGCGCGCAAACCATCATCGACCAATTCATCGTATCAGCAGAATCGAAATGGCAGCGCCCGAGCGGAATCGTGCTGCTTCTGCCGCATGGATACGAGGGGCAGGGGCCGGAACATTCCAGCGCCCGGCTCGAACGCTTCTTGCAGGCCTGCGCCGAAGACAACATCCAGGTCTGCAATCTAACAACCTCGGCTCAGTACTTCCACGTCCTACGCCGGCAGATGAAGCGCGATTTTATTAAACCGCTTGTCATCATGACGCCGAAAAGCCTGCTCCGTGCAGAATTCGCGGCTTCGCGCCTGGAAGATTTTACCAAAGGCAAATTTGACGAAATCATTCCGGAAACGGCGAGGTTGGAACAGGTCAATCGCGTGATTCTTTGTTCCGGAAAAGTTTACTACGACTTGATTGCGCACCGGGAGAGACAGCAGATTACGGACGCCGCGATTATTCGGATCGAGCAGCTCTATCCTTTGATTGAGAAAAGGCTGCGGGAAGCCGTGGAAGCGTTTCCAGAGAAGGCTCGTCTAGTCTGGTGCCAGGAAGAATCCCAAAATATGGGCGCGTGGACGTTCATGGAACCACGCCTTCGGGCGATGTTCGGCCGGGAGATCGCTCTGATTGCGGAGGCATTTTCGATTTAATTCGGCGCTACGTGCCGTCGTTTAAAAGATCGACCACGCGATTTTCTTGCGCTTAGTTACGCGCAATGAGTGTGCAGGTGAAGATTCCAGCTGTCGGTGAATCGATAGCCAGTGGAGTCGTTTCAGTCTGGCATAAGAAAAATGGCGAACGGGTGAACAAAGGCGAGCCGCTCTTCACACTCGAGACGGACAAGGTTTCTACTGAAATCGTCGCTGAGATCGACGGTGTCTTGGAAACAAAAGCGGCTGAGGGCCAGGAAGTAAAAATCGGTGAGATCGTGGCAGTGATCGATGATTCTACTCCTGCCGCTGGGCGGCCAGCGGAGGAAAAAGCGAAATCCGAACCGACCGCGCCGCAACCGGTCACGCCGCAAAAAAGATCGAAAGATTCG
>QHNB01000067.1 GCA_003217965.1 Verrucomicrobiota bacterium
GTTTCCCCCGATCCAAGGTGCGCGAGTTTGGCAGCGATGGGAGGCGATTTTACAACCAGAGTCAGGATTTCATCGTGGCCGGTCATGCCAAAGTCTTGATGAAGTTGCGCCTCCTGCAATTCCTCGCCTTGCAGCGGTTTTCGCCGTTTCGCAGGAATCGACCGATGGGCTACCGAACCGAATGGAAACGTATCGAGATACCGATCGTCTATTTCGTAATTGTTACCGGCGTGCCGACTGAAACCGACTTAAAGAAATTTTCAGCCATGAATTCCGGCATCCGAATGCAACCATGTGAAGCGGGATAGCCAGGAAGATAGCCGGCGTGCATTCCGACGCCGCCAACGATCCGCATGAAGTACGGCATTGGTGCGCCTTTGAAATGTGTCCCGGGCGGCTTCGGATCTTTTCCGAGTTCGACGTTTGCTTTCACCACGTTATCCGCGGCATCGACGTAATCGCCGTACTTGCTGGAGACGTGGTTCAGATCCTTTTGCACAATGGAGAAGTGACCGTTGGGCGTATTTAATCCTTCACGCCCGGTGGATAGTTGCGAGATGCCGACTAACTGGCCGCTTTTGTAGAAATAAGCGCGTTGCTCGCCCAAGCTGATCCTTACCGTCGGTTTGCCCGCCGAAGGATCGCCGTCCCAATAGGAGACGTTATCCTGCGGCGCACCGCTTGAAACTGGGCCGGCACCGTAAACCCCACCCAAATACTGGGTTTGGTAAGCTTCCTCCGATTCACAGCCAATCAGGGCAACCGAAAAGAGGGCAGCTCCGAACAGGGGAAGAGCTCGCTTAGCGCTAAATCTCATGGTTGGGCAAGGACGTTCACCGTCGATTCTCCAAAGTCAAGGAAGCGGCTAAGAAGCAGGAACCGGACGCGCAAAGAGATTGTCCGGCTTGAATTTTGCTTCCGAAGCATCTACTTGCGACTGATCAATCAAACTATGCCCACTTATGAATATGCCTGCGAAAAATGCGGGCAAAATTTTGAGGCATTTCAATCGATGCGGGACGAGCCATTTCGGGAGTGCCCGAAGGACCTTTGCCGGCTCAAAAAATGGGGTCACGGTAAGGTGAAACGACTGCTTGGCGCTGGTGCTGGGATCCTTTTCCGAGGATCGGGCTTCTACATCACTGATTATCGGAGCAACTCGTACCGGGAAGCGGCGAAAAAGGAATCCCCTCCTTCTTCTACCGAGAAACCAAAAACGGAAACTAAAACCGAATCGAAATCAGCCACCGCGAAATCGGAGAAAAAGGAATGACCGCAGCAACAACCGTCACTCTAACTTGCCCTGAATGCCGGCACGAGAATGAAATCGAGCGGATTTTTTGCCATTCCTGCGGAGCTCGTCTCGACCGATCGGCGTTGTCCGCACGCAAAATGCCTCAGACGGAGGCGCCGGAAGAGATTCAGAAACGCGTGCAGGGGATGTTTAATCAGCGCAAAGCGAGAATCCGCTCCTTATTGCTGCAAGCTCTGAAACTGACATTGGCAGCGGGAGTTGCTGCGATGGTGGTAGAAATGCTGATCCCTCCGGAGGTTCCCAGCCAGAAAAAATCCGACAATCTTCCCCCACACATCAATTTGGATCTCGAAATGATGATCCAATATCACCGGCCACCATTCCTGCGCTATGACGAGGAGGGCGTAAATGGATTTATTGCGAATACCTTAAGGACCCAAAAAGGAAAACTTAATCATCCACTCGTTGATTTTAATCGCGCGATCGTCCGCTTCGATAACGGCCGTTGTGGCCTGACGATGGAACGTTCCATTTTCGGCTACTCCTTCTACACGACTGGGATTTATACCGTGGAGCTGCGGGACGGTAAGTTAAGTAGCTTCGCTAGCGGCGGCTCAATCGGCCGCCTGCAAATCCACCCACAATTGATGAAATATGCCGGATTTCTCTTTGGTGATTTTGTCACCGCGATGCAACGGGAAGCTAAGCAGCTATCACGAATCGGTTCGATTGAATTCCAGGACAAAGAAGTGATCTTCGCCGCTCCGCGGTAAACAATTGCCGGCGGGCCGCTTTCGCTACCACCCGCCGGCACCCCGAACCTCGATTGTTTTAGGCAAGTCCCATCCTGGCCAACAGACGACCATCAATTCGTCCATCAACCGGCAACCCGTGCCTATATTCGTAGGCCCGGATTGCATAGCGGGTGCGCCGCCCGATCACGCCATCGATCGGACCCGTATAATAGCCAGCACGGGCCAGCCGAGCTTGAACGCGCGCAACGATCGATCGACCATAGCCGCGATAGACCGTGCCATGGTAGTAGTACGGATCGCCCCTGTAGTAGCCGCCATATCCGTACCCATTACTATACGGGCTGTAGCCGTAGGCGTAAGGGTAGCCGCCGTAACCATAGTATCCGCCGTAGAATGGCGCCCCAAACCCCAGGCCAATGCCCAACGACGTGCTGCTCTCACGATAATGATTTCTCCAATGTTTACCGGTGCTGGCGACGATCGGTCTCCCGTCAGACGTTGTTTCTACAACGCGTTTTTTCGCGATCGCCGGCACCGCTAGCGAAAGCAATGCGAGAGCACTCAGTATTAGCAATTTTGCTTTCATAACCCTCATTGATTTAGACGAAGCCGGAACGAATTCTTTCAAACTTTTTCCGCAAAATCGAGGATCACGATCGATCCGAAAGACGAGCAATCCGCCCGTCCGCCGGCAATCCATGGATGCGTTCGTAAATACGGATGGCATATTCTTGGAGTTCGATCTCCGAGGACGCCATCAATGGGACCGCGATAAATGCCGGCCCTGGCCAGTCGTCGGCGGACTCGCGCAATCAGAGCAGCCTCGCGGTCGCCCAAAGCGCGGCCCCGTCAGATATTGCCGGAATAACTTTCCTTCTGGTATCCACCGCACTCGTATTCGTCTCCGTCCGAGTAGAATCCGGGGTAGGGATAATATCCGCCCTAGTGTTCAGGATAGAAGCCACCATAAAACGGGAAACCGAACCCGATCGCGAAGTTCCATCCGGAACCGCCAAAGCAGTTGCGACCTCGCCATTCGTGACCACGAAAGCCCGCCATGTCCTCTCCAATTCCCCGAGCCGCCCCCAGTTCCGGCGGCCGCCGTTCCAGCTATCGGCCAGTGCCGACGGTGCCGTCACCGCAAGGCAAGCGATGACCACCAGGTTCAATGATTTGCATTTTATGGCCGTGGTTTTCCGATCAAACTCCTCACCGAAGCGTTGTTCGCTTCGCCTGAAAAATTGACACGATTTTTTCCTAATAAGTCGCGCTCGAAATTTGCCTACTAAAGGCCTAACCTCGGCCAATTGTGAGATTCTCTAATCCGACCTTTCTCCATCTCATCGGCGTCATTCTAATGACTGGTGGCGTCGCTACGGTTTCCGGTGTTCCTTTCGAGCGCAGTGTAAGCAGCTCGCGCCAATTTATCGTGTTCGGCGCCGACCCGCGCCTGCGTGGTGCCATTGCTGATCTGGCTGAGCACTCGAAACAGAATGTGCTCGCCCTTTTGCAACGGGACGACAACTGGTTGGTCCCGATCCTGTTAAATATTGAACAACCCCAAACGAACCTGCCGGAGACTCCTTTGGCAGCGCTTACCTTCAGTCAAACCGGCTCTGGATTAAAAATCCAATTAGATCTTTTGATCACGCCTGAAGTCGACCCAGCGGTGGTAAAGCGTGAGCTGGTACGCGCGATTTTACTCGAGATCGCCTATCGGGGATCACCTTTGTTGCCAGCAGGCGTGTCCTATGTGCCGCCGCCCGATTGGATCATCAATGGGATTCTTAGTTTGCGCGACGAATCGCCGGCCGCACTTGCCGCTCTCGAGAGCCTCAGCGCTCATCCGGTGCCGTTGAGGGGTTTTCTTGCTCAGCGACCGGAACTCCTCGATTCACAATCGGTTAGTCTGTATCGCGCCTGCGCGCGCTCATTGGTAAATATCCTGACGCAACACACCGGAGGTCGCACACAGTTGCACCATTACATCACTGACTTGCCGCACGCCTCATCCGATCCGCTGGCCGATTTACAGGCCCATTTTCCCTGGCTTGGAAACCGGGAGAAAGAGACCGAGCAAATTTGGAACGCACTGGTCGCGCGCCTCGGGAACGAACAACGTTCTCTGCTGAATACATTCTCCTCCACTTCGCAACAATTGGATGAACTCCTCCAGACCAAGGTGGCGAAGGATCACGCCGGAAAAAATGCTTTGACACTCGATGAAGCCGTGCGCGTGGCACGTCCGCTGGTCGACATCCCTGCGGCGCGCAAGCTGGCGCAGCGTTTGATGCTCCTGGCCGTTCGCGCTCATCCACTGTTGCGTCCAGTCGTCCTCGATTATCGATTGATGGCGCAATCTTTAGCAGCTAAAAAATGGCATGGTCTATCCAGACGAGCAGCCGCGACCGTGCAGTTGCGGGAGCGGGTGTCTTCCCGGATGCGCGAAGCCGAGGACTTCATGAATTGGTTCGAGGCGACGCAAGCGAGCACGTCGAGTGGCGATTTCGAGGACTACGTCCGGGCCGCGCGGACGACCGAGGAGGTTACTCGACGCCGTGACGCGATCTCGGTTTATCTCGATGCCATGGAATTGCAGTTTCAGTAGATCAGGTGATTTGATCGGATAGAGCCCGGAATTTTAGAGCACGATTTGCTCGGCCGAAACTTGCCCGCTATCGTGCTCCGTCCAAAGGCGCATTTAGCAATGCAGAAAATTGGCTTTACTGAGGCACTCGATTCGATCGTTGCAGCTGATCCGCGTTATCAGCGCGATGCTTACATTTTCCTGCGCGATGCACTCGATTATACCACCAAGCAGCAGAAAAAAATCAAAGGCGCTACGGTGCGCCACGTAGCCGGGCCGGAGCTCCTCCAGGGCGTGCGCGAGTACGCGTTAAAGGAATTCGGACCAATGGCGTTAAGTGTTTTTTCTTTCTGGGGGATTCACCGCTGCGAAGATATTGGCCACATGGTCTTCAACCTTATCGGGGCTGGGATTTTCGGGAAGACGGACGAAGATTCGATGGAAGACTTCAGAGAAGTTTATGACTTCCACGAAGCGTTCGTGAAACCTTTCGAGCCCGAGACCCCCAGGCAGAATCTTCCGCCAAGTCTGTCAGCCCCGAAACCAGTGTAACGCGCGTTCGGAAGCTGAGGCGCGTCTTGTCTATTTCCTCATGGCCAATGCTGCAAATCTAAATTCCGCGGCCAACGCGGAATCGCCGATCATCACATTTCCTCCGAATACGGCACAAAGATGGGTGCTGCCCAATGGACTCACCGTCATCGTTCAGGAAGATCATTCGGCGCCGGTGGCAAGTGTCCAAGCCTGGTGCGCGACGGGCAGCATTCACGAGGACAAACATCTTGGAGCCGGCCTATCGCACATTTTGGAGCACATGCTCTTTAAAGGAACGAAAACCCGAGCCACGAGCGAGATCGCGCAGAAAATCCAAGATGTCGGCGGACACATTAACGCCTACACGTCCTTTGATCGCACCGTTTTTTGGATCGATCTGCCCAAGGATGGCGTCGGAAGCGCTCTGGACATTCTAGCCGATGCCATGATGAATTCCACCTTGCCAGCGGAAGAGTACGCTAAAGAACAGGAAGTCATCCGACGCGAGTTTGCCATGGGCTTGGATGACCCGGATCGCACAATCACACAGCTGCTATTTGCGACTGCTTTTCAACAGCACCCGTATCGTTTTCCCGTGATTGGATTGATCGATATCTACAACCAGCTCGGGCAGGAGCAGGTGAGGGAATACTACAAACGCCGCTACGTGCCCAATAATCTGACGTTTGTTATCGTGGGACATGTCGATGCCACGAAAATCCGGCAGGATCTGGAGAGGCTCTTTAAGGATCATCCGGCCCAATCACTACAGCCGATCTACATCCCGCCCGAGCCGAAGCAGCTTGGCCGTCGCGAACTGCATAGCGAATTTGCCACTGAGTTGACGCATCTTGCGATGGCGTGGCATGTCCCAGAAATTGCCCATCCGGATGTGCCCGCGCTTGACATTTTGGCCCTTGTTCTCGGGGATGGCCGCAGCTCGCGATTGTATCGCCAAGTGCGTGAAGAGGCGGGCCTCGCGTTTGGAATCGAGGCATTCTCTTACACTCCCGGTGAACCGGGTCTCCTTGGAGTGGACGCAATCTCTGCTCCACAGAATCGCGAGGCTACCCAGCAATTGATCCTGCAAATTGTTGATCGGGTGCAACAAAGCGGGATCGCGGCGGAGGAATTGGCTAAAGCCAAGAAAATTGCGCTCGCTCAGGAACTCGGTTCGCTTGCGACGATGCGCGGCCAGGCCTCAGACCTCGGGACAAACTGGTTCCTCACGCGAAGCCTGAATTTCACCCGCCAGTACCTGAGTAATATTCAGCAGGTCAGCCTCGACGACGTGACCCGGGTCGCCCAGGAGTATTTGACGGACGAAAATCTCACAATCGTTTCGCTCAATCCCAAACGGTCTCTTGCTCAAAGAAATGGCGTAGTTAGCCGTCTGGCCGCGGGAGAAATTCAGAAGTTTGAACTCCCGAACGGCTTGCGTGTGCTGGTCCGTGAAGATCGGCGCCTCCCTATCATCGCCATGTCAGCGGTTTTTCGCTGCGGGTTGCTCGCGGAAACGCCGGAAGTAAACGGGATTACCCGCTTGACAGCGAAAACCTTGCTTAAAGGGACGAAGACTCGCACTGGCGCCCAGATTGCCGACCAGCTCGAGGCCGTGGGCGGCGAAATTGCCGTCCAAACTGGTAACAACAGTTTTGCCGTGAACCTGCATGTGACTCAACCCGATCTCGCACTTGCCGCTGATATTCTGGCTGACGTGCTTTTGAATGCGACCATGCCTGCTCAGGCGGTCGAGCGTGAAAAGGAAATTCAGCTCGCGAAAATCAGGGAAGCGGATGAACAACCAATTTCGATCGCCCGAAATATTTTGCGGAGGGCACTTTTTCCGGGGCATCCATTTGCTTTACGCTCGGTAGGGTCTGCTGAATCAGTTTCACGGCTCAGTTCGAAGGATCTCTTGGCGTTCCGCGATCGTTACGTCGTTGCCAGGAACGGCGTCATCGCGGTCTTTGGGAACGTGAAGGCGGCGGATGTCGAAAAATTATTCGAGCAAAAACTCGGCTCGATGCATCCCGGTGAACTTGCGCTGACAAATGCACCGACAACACCATGGCTAGCAAAATCCAAAACGGTGCAGGCGGAACGTGACAAGACGCAAGCGGTGCTGATGCTTGGTTATCGCGGCGCCGACATTTTTGATCCAGACCGCTACGTCCTGGAGTTGATCGACGAGGCAAGCAGCGACATGGGCTCGCGTTTGTTCATTCGTATTCGTGAGCAAATGGGTTTGGCCTATTTCGTTGGCGCGGGCCAGATGCAGGCGCTGGTTCCGGGGTTATTTGCATTCTATCTTGGCACTGATCCGGAGAGGGTGGAGGAGGTGACCACAGCTTTCCTTGACGAGGTGCGAGAACTTTCGGCTAACGGCTTGACTCAGGCAGAACTGGCCCGAGCAAAGAAAAAGTTGATTGGCCAACAACAGATCGCAAACCAAAGTAATGATATCTTCGCCTACATGAGCGCCTTGGATGAAATCTATGGTTTGGGATTTGACCACTACAAGAAACTTGAAGCCAAAGTCACTGTTGTCACTCCTGCCGATATCAAGCGCGTAGCTTCCAAATATTTTGGGGGGCAGCCCCATGTCCTGGCAATTGTTCGACCACCAGGAACGGGGCGAGGGACGAAAGGTAAATAGCATGGCGGAAGTTCAGACGGCAACTAATTCGGGCGAAGTAGCGCAGCGTTTCATCGAGTTTGTTATAATGCAGGCGCAACACGCCGCCCTTTTTCTCGGGCAGATTCCTAATCCGCAAAGTGGAAAGCCGGAGGTGAATCTGGAAATGGCCAAGATGTTCATCGATCAATTGGCTATGATTCAGGAAAAAACGCGTGGCAACTTAAGCAGTGAAGAGGGGGCGGTCTTACGTAACACCCTGGCGAATTTGCAACTGGCCTATGTAGAACTTGCCCGCGATGGTTCGCCAGCTCCTCCCGAGTCAAAGCCTTCTCCGAGTGCTTCGGGCGATTCGGCGCCGAACGCGGAGGCACCCTCTTCGGCGGAAGCCGAGGCTGAGTCGCGCAAGAAGTTCAGCAAGAGCTACGGCTCGTAACCCTACCTGCGGACAGAGGGGAATGCTCGGCGCGCGCTTTCGCTGACTCATATCCGTAGTAGAGGCGTGGCGGCAAATACGAACAGGCTCCGGCCGGAGAAAGACAAAATCGCAGATTTAAAAATCGTCACCGACCCGGTCGATGCGGCCGAAGAAGCAGGACTACGATATGTCACGGACGAACAGCCAGGTTATACTCGGAGAAAGCGAGGCAGCTCCTTTGTCTATTACGATACCGAAGGAAAGCTGATCCGGGACGAATCCCGGCTGCTTCGCATTCGTCGTCTGGCCATTCCTCCTGCTTACACCGATGTTTGGATTTGTCCCTCGCCCAACGGTCATATCCAAGCGACAGGACGAGATGATCGCGGTCGCAAACAGTATCGGTATCACGAACGTTGGCGTGCGGTTCGGGACGAGAACAAATACGATCGGATGGTGATCTTCGGAAATGCGCTTCCGAAGATGCGCTGCCGTGTTCAAGCGGATCTGAACCTGCCCGGTTTACCGCGAAATAAAGTACTCGCCACCGTCGTGCAGTTGCTGGAGCGAACATTTATCCGCATCGGCAATGAGGAGTACGCAAAGGAGAACAAGTCCTTTGGATTGACGACCATGCGGAATCACCATGTGGAAATAAAGGGATCTCAACTCCGATTCCGTTTCCGGGGCAAGAGCGGTGTGCGACAGGAGGTCGATCTCGACGATCGCCGGATCGCAAAAATCGTGCGAAAACTTCAGGAACTACCGGGCCAGGAACTGTTTCAGTATCTCGACGAAGAAGGCCAACTACAGGATGTCACTTCCCAGGATGTGAATGCTTACCTGCGCGAAATTACCGGCGAAGATTTCACCGCCAAAGATTTTCGGACCTGGGCGGGAACAGTGTTGATGGCTTTGGCGTTGAATGCGCAAGAAGGCTTTAAAACAAAGAAGCAAGCAAAAACCAACGTGCGAGATGCTATTACGGCCGTTTCAAAAATACTCGGCAATACCCCGGCAGTTTGTCGCAAATGCTACGTTCATCCAGCCGTGCTCGAGAGTTACCTCGATGGCAACCTTATTGAAGGATTAAAGAGGAAGACAGAAGAGGGAATCCAAGAGAACCTGGATAACCTGCGCTCCGACGAAATTGCCGTCTTAAGGTTTCTGAAGAGGAGACTCGATGAGAAGTCCGTTTAAATAGCAGAGTCGCGTAGCTTGCTACGCGGCTCCTTTAGTCCTTCAACTCGGTCGCACTATTTTCTTTCTGATCTCCGACGCGCTGCCCACCGCGCCTTCATCAAATCGCTGAGCTTCTTGCGTGCCGCTGCTGACATCCTTCCGCGACGTCGTGTTCTTGTTCTCGCAGCTTTGGCCGTAGTCCCGCCAGCTCTTCGTCCGCCTCGAGCCCGAGCCCAGCGCGCGCGTGCTGCGGCTGCAATTTTCGCGCGTGTCGCTGCCGACATTGTGCGCCGGCCCGTAGTTCTTCTGCCCGAAGCCGAAGTAGATCGGCCGCCACCGACTAAAGCGGCCAGCCGCTGCTCGAGGGCATCAATCTGGCGGCGAACGCTAACTGCTTCTTCCAATCGCCTAAGTGATAAGTCCATTCCAAAGTTCCTAGCAGTCCATTAGCTAACTGCAAACTATTTTCACAAGTATTTTTCTACTTATCTGCCTTACCTTGAACCTCGGCGAGTAGGCGTCGGACCAGAACGCGCGGACTTCGCAGGCTTAGCGGTGGCAACCGTTTGACCGGCCGGAGTGGGCGACTGTTCGGTGGCGGGATATTTTTTTGAGCTCGGCCAAACCAGACGCCATGGTTCGGAGCGCAAGGTAGCCGTTGCATCCTTGATGTTACGGCCGCTCTCCTGCAGGGACGGAGCAAGTGAATTCATGGTCGCCTTTAACTTCTCTGAGGACACGCGGAAGTTCTGTAGGGTAACTTTGATATTATCATTCTTTTGTAGATCGTCCGTAATTCGCTGAATATTGGAAAGGGAAACCGAGAGTGATCCATCGGGAGCGGTGAGCTGGTTTAAATGATCGCCAAAAGTACGAAACTGGGTAAGCGCCAGATTCAGTTGAGAATTTTCATCGGTGATATGACTGAGATTCTGCGCCGTTGTCTCAAGTTGTTTAAAGGTCGCGGTTGCTTCGTTGGCAACTGGTTGAATTATATCCAGCATCCGGGCGATCGATTCCCCAAAATCGGGCACGCGCTCGCCCGCGAATATCTCCCCCGAACTGGCACGGCCGGAAGCTTCGGTTCCCTGGGTAAAGTCGATCGCGGTTTCCCCTAAAAGTCCTAGTGTAATCATGCGGGCCTGCGAATCGCGATAGAGCTGGGCGTTGCGGTCCACCTGCACATCCACCCGGACCTCATAGCGACGAGATTTTTCATTTGCCACCGGGACCGCATTGGGATCGGCTGCCCGCAACGCTCGTGCCACCTCAACCGCGCGCTGGCTTTCGTCTCGCGAGACGGGCGAGTAAAGGGCTGCGACCTGGCCGATCTTGCGACCAGCAAGTAAGACAGGCGCGCCGAGCTTAATTCCCGCAGCATTATCAAAATAGATTTTGTAAGTTACCAGCGGGCGAAACAACCCCGGCGCACCGAGCAGAACCAGAACGCCGGTTAGTACGGCCAAGGTGGCGACCACGAGTAAACCAGTCAAAACTTCGTTACGCCGGAATTGCATCTGGTGTTCCTTCCAGAATGGGACCTTGGGTGCTTCCGCTCAAGAATTGTGCGACAACCGGGTCGCGCGATTTTTTAATCTCTTCCGGCTTACCCTGAGCAATAATTTTTCCCTGATACAACATCGCCATGCGCGTGCCGATGCGAAAGGCGCTCTCCATTTCATGAGTGACGATGACAGAAGATACCTTATGTTTCTCCGCCAGACTGATGATAAGTTCGTCTATAACCGAGCTGATCACGGGATCGAGTCCGGCCGTAGGCTCATCAAACAAAATAAGTTCTGGGTCCATCACCAAAGCACGCGCCAGGCTGACCCGCTTTCGCATTCCGCCGCTGAGCTCTGAGGGCAGCTGATTGCAGGCGTCGTTCATGCCCACAAGTTCCAGTTTTGATTCGACAATCTCTTTAATCTCCGCATTCGATTTGTCAGTTAGCTCCTCCAATGGGAGTGCGACGTTCTCGCAAACAGTGAGCGAACTTAGCAGCGCCGAGTATTGATGAACCATCCCAATGTGACGTCGGATTTGCTGAAGTTTCCGTGGATTTAATCGAGTAATTTCAAACTGCTTGAAAAAGATCTGGCCTGCCTCTAGTGGCAGAATTCCCAGAATCAAGCGTAGAATCGTACTTTTGCCGCTGCCACTTTGTCCCATGATAACGAAGCGGTCGAGTGGATTGACAACCAGCGAGACGCCATTCAAAACGTTTTTTTCTTCGAATTGCTTGTGCACGTCACGCAGCTCGACGACGTGGGCGGCGGTAGTCACGGGAAGAAGACGATATAAACGATGTTAAAGAGCGTATCGAATCCGATGACAGTCGTGATTGCGGTCACCACACTCGACGTCGTTGCGATACCGACACCTTCCGCACCGCCCTTGACGGTTAGCCCGCGATAGCAGGCAATCGCGCTGATTAGAAATCCAAAGAGAAAGCTCTTGAGCACGCCGGTGACGATGTCGCGAATAAGCAGGGCGTCTTTCACCAAATCGATAAAGTAGACGAACGCGATGTTGAAATAGATGCGCGAAATGAGGCTGCTCGCGAAGATAGCGGAGATGTTTGAAACGGTGGAAAGGCAGGGCATGAGCGCGAAGAGCGCGACCATCCGCGGCGCAACCAGGAACCGCAACGGTGGGATACCCATCGCTTCGATTGCTTCTACTTCTTCGTTCACTTCCATGGTGCCGAGCTCGGCTGTGAAGGAGGCGCCAATGCGCGCGGCCAGCATGATTCCGGTCAGCAACGGACCCAGTTCACGTGTGAAGGAAATCGCGACGAGTCCTGGGACGAGTCGTTCCGTGCCGAACCGTTGCAACTGATACCCGGTGAGGAGGGCCATTGTCAGTCCAAGAAAAAAAGAAACCAAACCCACCAGCGGGACCGAACCGACACCGGCGCGTTCACTGTAGCGAAAAAAGCTGACGGCTCGAAATGGTGTTCGCCCCCGCCGGATATTGTCGAGGCTCTCACTCGCGGTTTGGACGACGAACCAAAACAAACTGCCGACTTCACGCATGAACGCCTCGCTGAGATGCCCGACGTCCTGCACGACGACAACCGGGTTCGCCTGAATCGGGGCATCGGCCGTATCAGATTGGTTGGCGGCCATATCTAGGGAAAAGTGCCTACTAGGTTGAGACGAAACGAGGAAAATAAATGAGCGAAGAGTGAATCGGTTCTCCTGGATGTGGATAGGTAGGCAATCTTCGTCATCCTGATCATCGTTGGCGCATTCCTGTTGATACGCTGCATTCGTGTGGTCCCTGCTGGTCATGTCGGTGTCGTCGACGTTTTTGGCAAAGTCCGCAACGAGGCATTGCCGTCCGGCCTTCATCTGGTAAATCCGTTTGCCACGATCCACCGAATGACCGTGCAAACCCAGGAAGTCAAAGAGACTCTGGATACCCCCTCGAGTGAAGGTTTGACTGTGCATCTCGATGTCAGTGTTCAATCTCATCTGGACTCAAGCAAGGCGCCCGATGTCTACCGAACTGTCGGTTTGGAATACGAGACCGTGCTGGTGAAACCAAATGTGCGCAGTGCCGTGCGCGAAGTAACCAGCTCCTACGAAGCGAAAGCGCTCTATTCTCCGGAGCGTGATAAGATGCGTACAGCAATCGATCAAAATATTCGCGCCGCCATCGAACCGCGAGGGGTGCAGGTGGAACGCGTGCTTTTGCGCGACGTCGCTTTGCCGGCTCGTTTGCAGCAGGCGATCCAGGAGAAGTTGGGCGCAGAACAGGAAGCTTCTCGCATGCAGTTCGTGCTCCTCAAAGAAAAACAGGAAGCGAAACGGAAGAAGATTGAGGCTGAAGGCATTTCCAGCTTTCAAAGGATTGTCACCGAAGGAACCAACGAGAATCTGCTGAAATGGAAAGGAATTGAAGCGACCAAAGAGCTTGCTCTGAGCAATAATTCAAAAGTGGTAATCATCGGCTCCCGCCGAGAAGGGTCGCCCGTGATTCTCGGTAGCGATACTGCCGAACCTGGCCCGCGCCTACCGCCGCCGCGGCAATAATGCACTCCAGTCACTCAATATTCCTCAATAGGTGAAGTTGACTTCTCACATAATCCACTGTCTTGCTTTCGCTCTCTCGGCTGCCGCGGTTTATGCGCAAGACTCTTCGCCTGCTCCTACCATGAGTAAGTCACATATTGCCCTAGTCGTACACGGAGGCGCGGGGACAATCGAGCGTAGTAAAATGACACCGGAACGCGAGCGCGAGTATCGCACCGGGATCGAAAATGCGTTGCGCGCCGGCAGTACTATTTTGCGCCGCGGCGGCGCTGCCCTCGATGCGGTGGAGGCGGCGGTGCGCGTGCTGGAAGACGATCCTCATTTTAACGCTGGCAAAGGCTCTGTTTTTACAAGCGCCGGGACAAATGAAATGGATGCCGCCATCATGGATGGAAAAACGCGCAGCGCGGGCGCCGTGGCTGGCGTTGAACATGTCCGCAATCCGATTGTGCTTGCGCGCGCGGTCATGGAAAAATCCAAGTACGTCTTTCTGATCGGCAGCGGTGCGGAAGAGTTTGCCAAGCGCAACAACATCGAATTGGTCGATTCGAAGTATTTTTTTACTCAGGATCGCTGGGATGCGTTACAAAAAGTCAAAGCCGCGGACAATGGCGGAGGGAGTGGGGACAAGAAGTTTATTATCTCGGATGCAGACCGGCATGGGACGGTAGGCGCAGTTGCTCTCGATGGAAGCGGCAATCTGGCGGCGGCGACTTCCACTGGCGGAACAACGAACAAACTTCCGGGACGTGTCGGTGATTCGCCTGTGATTGGGGCCGGCACTTTTGCTGATAACAATACGTGCGCTGTCTCGTGCACCGGCGATGGCGAGTTTTTCATCCGGGCCGCCGTCGCGCATGAAGTTTCGGTCTTGATCGAGGAGCGCGGTTTCTCTTTACGCGATGCGGCGGAGAGTGCGTTGGCGAAATCCCAAAAACTTGGCGGCAGCGGCGGGCTCATCGCAGTGGACAAGAATGGAAGTATCGCCCTGCCGTTTAATACCAGCGGAATGTACCGCGGCTTTTTGCAGGAGGATGGGACTTTCGTGGTCGATATCTACCGCGACCACTGAATTGTTTTCGGCGATGACGTCTCCTCGATTTGGTCGAGAGTAGCAGTCGCCATGTTACCCGCTTTCTCGGTCGTAATTCCGGCATTCAATGAGGCGATTCGGATCGGTGACACTTTGGGCACAACAATAGAATATCTGGAAAAGGCGAGCCCGGACTCGGAAATCATCGTGGTGAACGATGGGTCAACGGATGGAACGGGCGATGTCGTGCGACAAGCCTTCGCCGAACATAAGTTTCACGCGGTGCGATTATTCGAAAATTTCCCAAATCGTGGCAAAGGCGCGGCTGTGCGAAAAGCCTTACTCGCCTCGACCAAAGCGATCGGAACGTTTTTCGATGCGGATCTCTCGACGCCGATCGAGGAGTTACCGAAGATCATCCAGCCCATCGCAGCCGGAGGCGTCGATCTCGCCTTTGGCTCGCGCGCACTCGATCGAAACTTGATTGGCAACCGTCAACCGTGGCGACGAGAACAAGCCGGGCGTGTTTTTAACCTCATTGTCCGTCTTGCAACCGGACTACCTTTTTGGGATACGCAATGCGGATTTAAAACATTCCGGATGGCCTCATGTCGCCCGATTCTGCAGGCTGCGAGAATCGACGGTTTTGGTTTCGACGTGGAACTGCTTTTCCTCGCACAGCGCGCCGGACTGAAGTTAGAAGAGATTCCTGTACGGTGGAACCATTGCGAGGGCAGTAAAGTCCGTTTCGTGCACGATAGCTTGCGCATGTTGCGCGAGGTGATCGCACTGCGCAGTCACGTCAAGGCCGGCGATTATGATGTCGCTCTTTTACGCGCCTAAAACCGGCGCAGTTTGAGCGCGGCTTGAATTAGGCGCAACAATCGCTACCCAAAGGCGCGCGATTTTCCAGTCGCAGGCCAGTTCTCTTGCGCTTCTATTTCTTAACGATTTCGGCGTTCTCCAGCATGGCAATCCCACCACGCTCCGCCATCTTGCCTCTTACCGTGATGGTTTTCCCGGCGAACTCGGCCAATGCGTCATTCATTGGTTTGTGATCGCCAACGATGAGGTAGGCTTTTCCGTCCGATACGATTCCGACCGGACCATTTCCTTTGATGCATTTGGCGGCGCAGCCGGCATGCTTGTCGCCCATCGCGTTGTGATCGACGTAGCACATCATATCGACAACTTCGCCGGTAATTTCTTTGGATGCCGAAGCATCGAGACTATCCTTGACATGCTCTTGGGCAAGGAGGAGTGGCGAACACGCCAGCGCAGAGATGAATCCGGCTGTGACTGCCACCTTAACGGGCATTGGAACTTTCGAGTTGAACATATCTAGAGCTTCGTTGCGAAATTGGGCTGGTCAATCACTACAGTCCTTCGACTTTGGTGCGCCGCTGGCAGCCGGAAGCCCCCATTGTCAAGGGACTGCCGTAGTCCAATACATGTCTAGCTGAAGAACTGGCAGCCTGTGACGGCCTCCTTTTTGCAGCCGACACGGCTACAAAATTTTATGAATGCAACCGGCCCATGGCCACTCGCGACCAACGGCCGTTACACCTTTTCATTTTCGATCAGCTCGGCGAACCGCTCGAAAAAGTATTCGGCGTCATGCGGTCCCGGCGCGGCCTCTGGATGATATTGAACACTGAAAACTGGCAGCGTTTTGTGACGCATGCCCTCGACTGTATTATCGTTTAAATTGACATGCGTAACTTCAATTTCCGGCGGCAAGGATTCCGGATCGACCGCAAAGCCGTGGTTCTGCGAAGTGATCGCGACCTTTCCTGATCGCAAATCTTTTACTGGCTGATTGCCACCGCGGTGTCCGAACTTCAGCTTGAACGTCCGACCGCCAAAGGCGAAGCCGAGCACTTGATGGCCGAGGCAAATTCCAAAAATGGGTTTCTGTCCGATCAAGCTCCGGACTGTTTCGTGCGTGTAGGGTAACGCTTCCGGATCCCCCGGGCCATTAGAAAGGAAAATCCCATCTGGATCAAGTGCGAGCACTTGGTCGGCCGTTGTCGTTGCCGGAACAACAGTAACGCCGAATCCGCGTTGCCGCAGCAACCGCAGAATATTGCGCTTCATCCCGTAATCAAAGGCAACAATGCGATGGCGAACGGGCGGCAACCTGGGAGCTTCGTCGGCGGCTGCGAGCGACCATTGGCGACTCAATTCATCATCCGGATCCCATTGAAAGATTATGGGCGTTGTCACTTCCCGCACGTAATCCATTCCAATCACGCCTTTGCCATCAATCGCCTTGGTTACCGCCTCTTCCGCGGACATTTTCTCTGTCGTCAGGCATGCTTTCATTGCCCCGCGGGTTCGCAGATGTCGGGTAAGTGCACGCGTGTCGATTCCTTGCACACCGGGAACTTTCCAGCGTTATCGGTGGCGTTCGTGCCGTAGTTTCCGATCAGCGGATAGGTCATCGCGACAATCTGACCGCGATAGGACGGATCGGTCAGCACCTCTTGGTAACCGGTCATCGAGGTGTTGAAGCAAATTTCCCCCACTTCCGTTCCGCTCGCACCAAATGATTGGCCCTCGAATATTCGGCCATCTTCCAGAGCGAGCAGCGCGCGCATTGGCTGAAACGGATAGCAGATTGACGCAGATGCGAAAGTTGAAAGCGGGCGAGAATACGGCGCGGCCCTGTGAAGGCCAACCGGCCGGGCTCGTTCTTCCTCCGCGCTTCCGAAAATTTTACCCCGCAGGTGCCGTTTAGGTGGATGTCCCGTTCCCTTTCGGTAACGGGCGGATGACCGTCGCGCGAGCGTCTGACTTCCAATTAAGGCGTGCCATGTTCCCAAAAATCGCGACCAAGCCTCCTTGGTTATAAACTAGTCGGTTCGGGAATCCTACCTGGATCTCGAACATCGCAGGGTAAAGCGTGGAGAATTGTCAGTGGAGAGTTGAGAGAAAAGCACTGGTTTCCTTCCCAACTCTCAACTAACAACTCTCGACTATTTCAAAGAACTATTCGCGCAATTCCGCTCGAACCTCGCGCTGCAATCGATCGCGAATCCGCGCGTGCACCGCGCTCACTTCCTCATTTGTCAGTGTCCGGTTTTTGTCCCGATATGTCAACGAATACGCGAGCGACTTTCGATTTTGCCCAGCATTTTCGCCGACTTTTTCTGTGAATAAGTCAAACAGTTCGACTCGCTCTAAAAGCGGCTCATTAGCTGAGTCAATAACGCGCAAAACCTCCGCATGAGTAACATTCGGCGCGACAAACATGGCGATGTCGCGTCTTATGGCCGGATAACGTTCCAGACCGCTGAACAATCTAGGACGTTGCCTGGCCTGCGCGATTTCCAGAAGATCAATCTCGGCCACGAGCACCGGTCCATTGGCGTCCAACATTGCCGCTTCCGTATTCGAGAGCTGGCCGCAAAATCCAATTCGCCTTTTGACCAACAAAATCTCGGCCGTGAGCACGAGACCGCGACGTTCACCGCGTCGAAATTTCAATTCCGGGACGCGCAGCGATTCAATCACGCCTTTGAGGTCAAAAAAATCGATTCTGCGTTTTTGATGACTGCGCCAGTTCGGACTCATCGTTCCCCACAGGGCAATACCGAGTGATCGTCTCTCCTCTCCTTTCGGTGGCGAAAAGATATTGCCGACCTCGAAGAGCGCGATCCGTTCCGCGCCCGCACGAACGTTTCGTGCCAGGGCTGCAAGCAAACCGGGAATCAAACTCACCCGCAGCGCGATATGATCCTCGCTCAGCGGATTGCGCAGCTCGATCAGCTCGTTGGCCTCATTGATTTGATCGCGCGCAATCAAGGATGATGTTCGTGCCTCGTTCAGTCCGAGCGCAACCAGATCGCGCCGCAGTTTCGTTTCGAAGTCGTAAATTCGATCCGCTTCACTCAAGGGTGTGAACCGGCTGCGGTCTGCGCTCGGAATCTTGTCGATGCCGTAAACGCGAGTGACTTCTTCAATCAAATCCACTTCGCCCTGCAAATCGCGCCGGTAACTTGGAACCCGCCAGCCATCGTCGCCATTTTTTTGTAAACCGAAATTACTCAGAATCGTGTCCACGGTGTTCGATTCGATGGGGCTGCCGAGTAGTTCGTTACAGCGTTCATAGCGCAAAGTGATTTTTGGTGGATTCGGCGGAAACTCGCCCGCCACACCGATCGAGTCGCCTGGCATTCCACTGGCGACCTGCCGGATTAATTCAGTCGTGCGCTGCGACGCCGGTAAGATCATCTGCGGATCAACACCGCGCTCAAAACGATAGCTGGCGTCGCTTGGCAGATTCAGAGTTCGGGCCGTGCGGCGAATGGACGCTGGCAGAAAATAGGCCGACTCGAGCAGGACATTCCTGGTTGTCTCCGTTACACCACTCTCTTCGCCTCCCATCACTCCGCCAATCCCCACAATTCCTTCCTGGTCGGCAATAACGAGGTCTCTCCTCGTGAGGGGGTATGTTTTGCCGTCGAGCGCGAGAAACTTTTCTCCGTCATGCGCGAGTCGGACGTGAATTCCACCTCGGATCTTGTCGGCGTCGAAAGCATGAGTGGGTTGGCCGAGCTCGAGCATTACGTAATTGGAGACGTCGACCACATTGTTGATAGAACGAATGCCGGCCGCTTCGATTCTTGCGCGCAACCAATCCGGACTCGGGCCGACCTTTACGTTTTCTATTCGGCGCGCGGAATAGAACGGACATTCGCGGAGCGCCGAAATCGCAACGCTCGTCCCGACCTTGCTCTGAGCCGGAAGAGCTTCGGCCTTCGGAACGCTTGCTGTTACAATTCGTTTCCGGGTTAAGGCTGCGATTTCTCGTGCCAAACCGAAGTGGCTGAGCAGATCGCCGCGGTTTGGCGTGATTTCAACATCGAAGATGGTGTCGGTGGGAAATATCTCTGTAATGGGCGCACCGATTCTTGCCTCGGGCGACAAGATCAAAAGCCCCGCCGCATCTTCAGCGATACTCAGTTCTTTTGCACTGCAAAGCATCCCTTCGCTATCGACGCCGCGCAGTTTGCTCTCGCGAATCCGCAATCCGCCGGATAATTCTGCACCGGGCAAGGCGAGGGGAACCTTGTCGCCGACCTTGTAATTTTTTGCGCCGCAAACGATTTGTCTGGTTCGACCACTGCCATCATCAACAATGCAGACAGTGAGACGATCGGCGTTTGGGTGCTGCTTCGATTGTTGGATTTGCGCGACAATGACTTGATCGAAATTTGCCCCGCGTGACTCGATCGTTTCGATCTCGATGCCGGCCATAGTCAGCAACTCTGCGAGTTGCTCGACACTTGCCGGTAATTCGACGAATTCGCGTAGCCAGTTAACGGAGAATTTCATGTTGGAGGATAAGCGTCTCGCCTGTCTTGGCCGACATGCTTCCAGCTTGTCGAAAGAACAGTCTGGAAGCCTGTTGGCCGAGTCGGGCTGAAAGCCCGACTTCCGATGCCAACGTTGCTGCGCGTCTGTGTCTTCATGCAAACTGCCGCAGGAAACGCAGGTCGTTTTGCGCGAAAAGGCGAATGTCCGGTATATCGAACAAAATCATTGCGAGCCGGTCCATTCCCAGGCCGAAGGCGAAGCCAGTCCACTTCTCCGGATCGTAAGCGCTGTCGCTGCGGGCTGCGTTTATGGCTTTGAAGACAGCCGGATGGACCATCCCGCATCCACAAACTTCAATCCATTGTTCGCCCCCTTTCATCGCTTTCGATTTTACGTCGATTTCGAAACTCGGTTCCGTGAACGGAAAATAATGCGGCCGAAAACGCACGGCGGTATCTGCTCCCAAAAGCTCGCGCAGGAAAAATTCAAGCGTCCCCTTCAAATCGGAAACGCTGACCTTTTCATCCACGTATAACCCTTCGATTTGGTGAAACTGTGCGCTGTGGGTGGCGTCGATTTCGTCACGCCGATAGGCCGCCCCAGGGGCGATCACGCGAAGTGGTGGGGCCGCAGCTTGCATGGCGCGAATTTGCACGGTGGAGGTATGGGCGCGGAGAAGACGGCCGTCCCTGAGATAGAAAGTGTCCTGCTCATTGCGCGCCGGATGATCTGGCGGCGTGTTGAGCGCATCGAAGCAATGCCACTCCGTCTCGACATCCGGGCCGTCGGCTAGTGCAAAACCCATTCGCCGAAAAATGCCGATACTGCGATCGAGCATTTGCGTAAGGGGATGCAGAGCGCCTCTCTCATGTGGCGTACCAGGCAAAGAAATGTCGATGTTGGCAACGGCGGCTGATTCTCGCGCAGCCCGGAACTCGTCGGCGCGTGCTTCGATTGCGGCCGTTATTGCCGCGCGAACTTCGTTCAGCAGTTTTCCGACGATCGGTTTCTCTTCTTTGGGAAGCGACTTCATTTTCTCGCTCCATTCTGAGATGGCGCCGCTTCGGCCCAGGAAACGGACACGAACGGCCTCGAGTAGACGTTCGTCTTCGGCTGTGGCAATGTCGCGCAGCGCGTCGGTCCGCAACTGTTCCAGCGGGTGAGTCATTCGATACGGTTGTAGCGTTCACTGTCTCAGCGGACAAGTCACGCGGACAAGCGCTGAGGAAAGGGGCGCTCTACAGCGCCCTACGCTGCTTTCTTGGAGTTCTCTTTTTTCTCAAGCGCAGCTTTTGCTCGATCAACGATCGAGGCGAACGTCTTTTCGTCGCTTACCGCGAGCTCCGCCAAAATCTTTCGGTCCAGTCCAATGCCCGCCGCCCTTACTCCTTCGGCGAAGCGACTATAGGTGAGTCCGTTCGCCCGGACGGCGGCATTCAATCGCAGTATCCAAAGCATGCGGAAATTGCGCTTACGCGTTTTGCGATCGCGGTAGGACCAGTATTGGCCCTTCATTGTCGCGTCTTTGGCGTAACGGAAAAGTTTTGACCGGCGACCGCGATAACCTTTTGCCTTTTTCAAAACCCGGCGACGTCGTTCGCGGCTAGCCGGGGCGTTTGTTGCTCTTGGCATTTCATTTTCCCGCAGAGCGGGACTCCTTTCAGCGCGCTGTTCTTAATATATTGGACCTGCGCGACCTCGCTCGCCGACTCGATCCGACTGCTGTCGGATCAGGTGTGCAGGTCTGGTTCAACTGCGAACCGGGCGTGCAAAATAGACCGCCGCGAGCAAATGACAAGTTTCGCATTGGCCGTTGGAAAGCAGTTCCTTACAATGAGGGAGTGAATTGGCTGGCGCGACACCGGCGCATTGTCTTCGCCGCGGTCTGCGCGTTTTGGACGGCGACGACTATCGCCGGCCACTTTTTTGCTCAAGTCCCTTTTCTCTCGCTGCCATGGCGCAGCGAACAGGGCTTCGAAGATTTGCTCCGGCGCGAGGGCCGGAAAACGCCGACGCGGGACGATTTCGTGTTTCTCGGAATCGACCAAAGCTCGCTCGAGATGCCGCCGCTTGCGCAGGAGGAAGTAGCACACAATCGCGCCTTCCAACTCATGACCGAACGCGCCTTCCCTTGGTCGCGGGAGATATGGGCCTTGTTGCTGGATCGATTATTTAACGCCAAGGCGCGCCTGGTGATGTTCGATTTGGTGTTCAATCCGCCAAATGACGGGGATCTGGCTTTACACGCTGCGCTCGATCGTTACGGGGACAGTGTTGTCATCGGTGAAAATTTCGACACGCAAAACTCAGCTCAGCTCATTGTTCCGAATGCGACGTTGATTCCACCACCGGCCGAAGATGACGTTCGGGTCGGCTTCGTCAATTATTTCAATGATCCAATCGATGGAAAATTGCGGGCCGCACGTTTTTTCACCTCCGATCGTCAGCTCGCCGGGTTACCTTCCCATCCGAGCGAGAAACGTTATGCCTCGCTGCCAACTCGAGCCCTGATCAAGCTTGGGCGGGATGCGGATGTTATCCGTGACGAGCGTGACCATCTTTTCCGGTTCAGCTCGGCCGATGCCTATCTTCCGCGGCCACTTTATGAGGTTTTCGATCCGAAATTTTGGCACGCGAACTATGCTGATGGCGCGTTTTTCAGAACGCCCGGACCGGCCGTGCACTTGCAAGTGCTGGCTGCAGCGAGCGCGCATGAATTTCTTCGTCAAACAACACCGCGTGTGATGTTTGGCCTGGTTCTCGGAGCTGGTTTGGGGGCATGGAGTTTGGTGACTCTTCTTCGCCGTCCATTATTCTGTTTAGTTTCAATCCTGGTCATCGGCGCGCTCTATCTCGCCATCGTCCGGATTTCTTACGATAGGGCTGGTTTATTGCTCGCGACAGTGCCGGTCCTCTCCGTCTTTTTCCTCGGTGGCGCCAGCACCCTCGGACTCGACTACGCATTCGAGCGCGTGGAAAAACTGCGGACCCGGCGCACGCTCGAACGCTACGTTTCGAAAAATCTAGTCAAAGAAATTCTCGAAAACCCCGGCGGTTATTACAGCAGCATGCGCGGATCGCGCAAACCGGTCACCGTCCTATTTTCCGACCTCGTTGGGTTCACCACCCTGAGTGAAAAGGCCGATCCGGAGGAGTTGGTGCGACATTTGAACCAATACTTGAGCCATATGGTAGGCGTTGTTTTCGAAAATGGAGGCACGCTCGATAAGTTCATCGGCGACGCCATCATGGCGGTTTGGGGGAACGTGAAAAGCCAGGGCGTGGCTAAGGACGCTAAAGCCTGTGCCTACGCCGCGCTGGGAATGCGTCGTGAGCTCAAGAAGCTGAACGATCAATGGAAAACAGAAGGCCGCATGACGCTCGGTATGGGCGTGGGGATCAACCAGGGCGACGTCCTGATTGGCAACATCGGTTCCTATGAGCCGCATGAGCGACTTGACCCCACTGTCATCGGCGATGCGGTAAATCTTGCTTCGCGCTTGGAAGGACTTACCCGCATTTACGGCGTCGATATTCTGGTTGGAACAAGTGCGGCGCAATTGATACGTGACGAATTTTATCTCCGCACGGTCGCTCGCGCGCAGGTAAAAGGAAAAACGGAGCCGGTCGATGTATTCACTATCGTTGATGCTCGCGATAGCAATCTCGATCAGGAATTGCTGATCTGGCTTGAGACTTATGAACAAGGAATTCGAAAATTCCGGGAGCGCGACTTTACGCAGTCAAAGATTCTATTTTCCCGCTATCTCGAGTTTTATCCGGAAGATCATCTGGCCAAGATGTACCTCGAACGCTCGCTAGAGTACGAGCAGGAGCCGCCCGACGATGCCTGGGACGCGGTGGAAGTCTTTTATAAGAAATAGCGCTTTTTCAGGGTCATCCCGGGCGCGAGCGAGGGGCCTCGCGCTGGTTGTGCGTGATCGAACGATCATGAGATTCTTCGCCGTCGGGCGCGGCTCAGAATGAC
>QHNB01000183.1 GCA_003217965.1 Verrucomicrobiota bacterium
TAAAAGCGCCAGCGAAACATCTCGCCAGGCATCCTTGCGGCTTCGCTTGCGCAATAGCAGCGAAGCGACTGCGATCAGCGCAATGGAAGAGAGAGCAACAAAAAATAGATTGTTGTTTTTAAAGGAGCCAAAGGCGGCGCCCGTATTCGTCACGTTCACTAGATCGAACCAATTCGGAATGATCTTAACGGGCGATTCCGGATCAATATGCTGCAAAATCCAGCGTTTTGTTAGTTGATCCAACGCGGAAAGCGGCAACGAAAGAAAAATGATCCATCTCATGTGGAAGAGAGACGCGCCTGAACGACATCTTCACACCGATCGCACAAATCCGGATGAGTGCGGCTTTTCCCCACGGTTTCGCGATGCCGCCAGCAACGCGCGCATTTAGCAAAGGAAGTCCTCTCCACCACTGCAGACGGCTCATTCGCTTCTTCAAGAACTAGTTCACCGACGATGAAAAATTCCTCGAGCTCGTCTCGCGATATTCCATCAATGAGCTTGCGCTCGCACCTCAGAATGACCCGCGCCTCTAGTGAATTTCCGATTAATTTCTGTTGTCGCGCCTTCTCCAAAGCCTGGCCAATCACGGCACGCAGTTTCAACAAACGATCGACAGCGGTATTGACATAAGTATCGCGCTGCGACGCGCGGACTTCCGGAAATAGTTGCAAATGGACCGACGCGTTACCGCCGAGATATCGCCAGGCTTCTTCGCTCGTGAATGCGAGCACGGGCGCCAGGAGACGACAGAGCGCATCATAAATTCGGTGCATCGCCAATTGCGTTGCACGCCGCCGAGGCGAGTTCGGCGCGTCGCAATACATCCGATCCTTGGTGATATCGATGTAAAGGCTGCTAAGGTCGACCGCACAAAACTGATTGATCGTGTGGTAAACCTTGTGGAACTCGAATGATTCGTAGGCGGCTCGGCACTCGCCAATCACCCCATCAAGTCGATCGACAATCCAGCGATCAATCAGCGTTGTAGCCGCGGTTGTTGACCGCGAGCCGACGTCAGCGACGTCGGATACAAGAAGATCAAATAAATTTCCGTGCAAGATACGCAGTGTGTTGCGCATCCGGCGGTACGTATCTCCCAAACGGGTGAACATTTCCTCGGAGAAAGGAACATCGTCGGTGTAATTGATGCTGCTCGCCCACAGGCGCACCAGATCCGCGCCATGTTTGCTAACAAAATGGCTGGCCTCCACCGGTTTATCGTAGGTGCTCGATTTTGAAATCTTCTTTCCGTCCAGATCGACGACGAATCCGTGAGTAACGCACGTCTTGTAAGGGGCGCGATTATTCAGCGCGACACTGGTCATGAGCGAGGACTGAAACCAGCCGCGATGTTGATCGGTTGCTTCGAGATACATTTCGGCTGGGTCATGTAGTTCGGGGCGCCTGGCGCAAACAGCCCGATGTGAAACGCCGCTATCGATCCAAACATCGATCGTATCGCTTCCTTTTGTCGTTCCCGGGGGCAAACCCAATTCACGTGCCAGTTCTGAGTCGCTCAATTCAAACCAGACGTTGGATCCACGCACCGCGACCAAATCAGCGAGCCGACGAATCCAATTAGCATTTAAGATCGGTTCGCCCGATCCAGAATAAAACACGGGGAGCGGAACGCCCCAGCTTCGTTGGCGTGAAATGACCCAGTCCGGCCGGGACTCGACCGTGCCGGCGATCCGGTTTTCGCCCCACAGGGGAATCCAGTCGACCTTGGTAATGGCATCGAGCGCGGCTGCGCGCAGATCATCGATCCGAATAAAGAACTGATCTACCGCACGGAAGATGATCGGCGTCTTCGAGCGCCAGCAATAGGGATAGCTATGATGAAAATTTTGCTCGCCGAGCAGCACTTCGCGATCACGGAGCATGCGCACGATGTCGCGATTGGCATCAAAAACGTATTTGCCGACGAGCTCGGGAATTCCCACTTCCTCGGTGTATCGTCCATGATCGTCGACCGGCGAAAAGATCGGAAAACCATTTTTTGAACCAAGTGCATAATCGTCTTCGCCATGGCCAGGGGCGACATGAACCGCGCCAGTGCCCGTATCCATCGTGACAAATTCCGCGGTAAGAATCATCGAAGTCCTTGGGAGCAATGGATGCTGCGCGCCGAAACCCTCGAGTTTGGTGCCTGGGAACGTCTGCATCGGTTCGCCAGTGGGTTGGAACCCAGTCGCGAGGCTAAAGGCATCAACAAGTTTGTCTGCGAGCACGAGAACTTCCGACACCCCCTCGCGCCTAAATTCCTGCACGACGTAGATCTCTTTTGCGTCGACTGCGATCACGAGGTTCGCTGGCAAAGTCCACGGTGTTGTCGTCCAGATCGCGATACTCGCTTTCCCGGCGAGCTGCCCAGTGGCAATCGGAAACTTGACGAAAACGGCCTGATCATCGCGCTCCTGATATTCCACCTCGGCCTCGGCTAGCGCGGTTTGCGCCCCGCTACTCCAGAAAACCGGCTTTTTCGATACGTAAACCAATCCCTTTTCGACGAAAGTGGCGATGACGCGCAAGATCTCAGCCACCTAGCCGGGATTCATCGTGAGATAAGGATTTCCCCAGTCGCCGAACACACCGAGCCGCTTGAATTGCTCGCGCTGGATATCGATAAATCTGCGGGCGAACGCTTCGCATCTTTTCCGGATCTCAAGCGGCGCGAGACCGCGTGATTCCTTGACCACTTTGTATTCGATGGGCAACCCGTGACAATCCCAGCCGGGCACAAACGGCGCACGCTTACCGAGCATGGTTTGCGATTTCACCACCATATCTTTGAGAATTTTGTTGAGGGCGGTGCCCATGTGGACGTCTCCGTTTGCAAACGGCGGTCCATCATGCAACACGAACAGCTCGGCTCCCTCGCGCGCCTTTTGAATCTGCTCGTAGAGGCGGGTTTCCTCCCACACCCGCAAAAAATCCGGCTCGCGCGAAGCCAGATTTGCCTTCATCGGGAAATCTGTCCGAGGGAGATTGAGCGTCTCTTTGTAATTTGGAGCCATGACCGAACGCGCTGCTAACTAGCATCCGGCTCGGTGCAAATCAACGCGCTCACGGTCTTGCAGCGAAATCCCTGTGGAGCGTCCACTTAGGACATCTAATCCGAAACAAATCGTCTGCTCCGCATTTGAACCAATAACCCTCAAGTCTACCCCAATGAAAAAACATTCAACCTCCGAAGCGGCCGCGTTTGATCCGCGAATCTTTGTTGCTTTCCTTCTTTGTTCGATTGGCCTTTGGCTGGCGATGTTCAGTTTCGCCAGCACACCCTCCAGCGGCACGCTTTCTGAAACCACTCCGGTCCTCATGTATGATGCGGGACCATTTCTGGTCGCTAATCCGACACCAATCTTATTTGTCGATGTTGGACCAGAGTGCGGACCTGGCCAGCCATGCGATAATTACACGCTGAATGTAAATCTCAGTTCGACTTATCTCACCAACAACCCCAATGCATCCATTAAGGTGACGTTGTCTTGGAACGACACCGGCAGCGGCGCGTCGGATTATGACCTTTACATCTACGACGGTGTGGTTGGGAATCTTGACGGTGGTTCGGCAGCCCCCTACCAATCGGCTGGCGGCTCAAACCCGGAAGTCGCGAGCATCACCCCGCTCAAGGCTGGCACCACGCAGTATTCCATAAAAATCGTGCCGTATACCCCGACTGGCGAAACAGTGCATGTCCGGATCGAGTTGCTCGCGGGTTCGGGTCCGGCGGGCGGCTTCCCCGGTTTCGGCGGCCCAGATCCAACCGCGCCCGGGGTTCCGCGCTACCAGAATTTCTATGCTCCGCCGGGAAGCTCTGCTGAGCCAGGCAGTGGGGAATTCAACATAGGGTTCAACCCCGCCACCGGTCGAATCATGACCATGAATATTGGGCCGATTTGGCGATTGACTCCGCCAGAGCGGCTAACCCCCAGTCGGCCTGAATGCTGTGAAGCGCTCTGGGAAGACGTAACCAATCTCTCCACCATAACGGGTCTTGACCCGATTCTGTGGACGGATCAGCCCACGGGGCGGACATTCGCTTCCAATTCAACAGCAGGCGCTGGACTCGTGTATGGATTCACCGATGACGATGGCGACTCTTGGGTCCCCTTCGGAGTTGCTCCAGTCAGCGGCAGTAGCGATCATGAAACCATTGGTTCAGGTCCATATCCGCCTGGTAGCCCGTTTTCCAACCCCGTGGCTAACAAGGGTCGCGCAGTTTACTACCGCGGACAGACATAACCAGATCGGTCCTGACGGCGCAGTGTACGTGCCGGTGAGGGATTGCAGTGGCAACGCAGGGCTGGTCGTGAGCACCGACGCGGGCATCACTTGGACTGAGCACGTTGTTCCGAATAGCAAGACGCAGTCGCATGGCAGCGATCCTTCGATCGCAATTGATAAGAACAATCGGGTTTATTTTTCCTACGTAGCCGGGAATGCCGACAACACAGAGGGTCACACCCACGTCCAGGTCAGCGACGACCACGGCGCAACTTGGTCGAGGGATTTTGACCTTGGAGCAAGCCATGGAATTAGAAACGCTGTCTTCCCCGAGGCAATTGGTGGCGATAAAGGCCGCGCCGCGGTTGGCTTCCTCGGCACCGACCGCGCCGGCAACTACGAAAGTCTTACCTTCCCAGGTATCTGGTATTTGTTCATTGCGACTACCTACGATGGCGGGAATACCTGGACTGTTGTCAATGCGACACCGAATGATCCGGTGCAGGGAGTCGGTGGCATCTGGCAGGGTGGCGGTGGCAATGAAAATCGCAACCTTCTCGACTTTAACGAAGTGACAATGGACGACAAAGGCCGTGTCCTATTCGGCTACAGCGATGGTTGCGTGGGAGATTGTGTTGGGAATCCGTCTCAGAACTCTTTCACCGCGTTCATGCGCGTCGCGCGGCAGTCAGGTGGCAAGACGTTGCTGGCCAGCCAGGATGCGCTCACCGATACAACTAAGGCGCAGCTTCCGAAAGCTCCCTGCCTTAGCGGATCCCGCGATCAATTCGCGACGCATCTGACCTGGAAAGCCCCGGACAATGGTGGCGCCGACATCACTGGTTATCAAATATTGCGAGGTACTGCGGCCGGCGCCGAGAGCGTCCTCGTAAATAACACCGGCACTTCGAAGACTGCCTATACCGATACTACGGCTAATCCTACGACGATGAAATATTATTACGTCGTGAAAGCAATTAACAAGAAGGGTGTAGGTCCGAAGAGTAACGAGATTGCTCCCGACGTTGTTCCACTTCCTCCACCCGAAAGTGCTTGCGTCGGCTCTGGTCTTACCAAACTGACCGATTCAGTTGGCGACACACTCGGCGGACCAGGCACGGACCTGAAGTCATTTCAGATTGCGCAACCTGACGCGCCGGACGGAGTGATCAAACTGTACTTCACTATTAACACTGACCCCGGCGTGTCGCCGCAGCCAGTGGGTTCATCCTGGTACGTCGCCATGAAACTGGTGAGTGGCACGACCACGACTTACAAAGGTGTTCATATGACCTGGCTAGGGACGACGCCAACGTTCGAGTCTTATACGCCCGCGCCAAATAGCAGTGGCGGCATAGACGGTCGCTTTGTCACTGGCGGCACGCAGAAGCCGGCAGAACCGGAAAGCACTTACGATGCGGCTAACGGCAAGGTCGTTATCGTGGTGAAGGCGAGCGACCTCGGCCTTGCCGCCGGCTCCACCATTAACGGCTTCGTCTCAGCCGTTTCCCAGACCACGAATCCGACGGGCACCGGCCCTGCAGCAACCGCCTTGCTTGATCAAATGCCCGAGAGCCTCGCCTACGCCAACAGCTACACCGTAGCCGATAGTCAGGCGTGTGCGTCGGCCACACCAACTCCAACCCCGACGGCCACTCCTACGCCCACGCCGCATGGTAAGAAGCCGACTCCGAAACCTCACTAGCTGGCTGCTCGCTTGCTTCGCAGAAGGAGCGCAGGTCGGGGATTATTAGAGCGACGGTCGCTTCGAATGAAGCGGCCGTTTTGCTTTTTCCGTAGGCAATAATGAGTCAACTAAAGCCGCTTGAGAATGAATTGAGCAAGCGTCTTCGATTTCTCGAGCTTGCTTGCCGCGTCTCCCGAACCACCGACGCTTATCTGAATGAAGACATCCTCCTTGAGCACATACAACGCGCTGCCCACCTGCCTGCCCATCCAGAATGCTTCATCGCCGAGGCCTGCAAGCTTCTCCGGCGGCGACTTCCTCTCTCGTTCCTCCCCGCGTCCTGCCGGCTTATCTCTTTCACCTTCTTCGCTGGAATCGTGATCGCGATGAAAGGTTTCCCGCCAAAATTCCTTCGGGGCACGTGCATCGGGGGCGTCACTCTTTTGCGTTAACGTAAGGCTGATGGAGTTCGCGCTTGTTGGCAGCATGAAATAACATTGTGAAATCAGGAACCCGCGCCCGACCTTGCTGCTCGATTGAATGTCCTTGATGGCTTGCCCTTGGACCGACTCGATTTCCTCGCTCGTGAGCAAAGCGCATGGATCGAGGTGGTGATTGCTCGCTGCTACATTTGTACTGACTTCCGGCGGCGGCAGGGGAGAGATTCCGGACTTTGAACAGCCAGCAAGCGCAAGACAACCCGCCACGATTACAAAACGCTGACGCATAGGATCACCCCGGTTCAACGGAACAATACGAAGGACATTGTCGTAAGTAGTCAGGGCAATAAAACCGGAAAGTAAAGGCAGTGCTATTCAGTAACGAACGGCCGCTTCAAGTGAAGCGCCCGTTTTTGCTTTTGCCGCTATCGCCGGCGCTTTGGATCAGCGTCGGCGGTCCCCGACGATCGAGAGACGAAGCTTGAGAAACCGAAAGAGCTCGCCGGGAAAGCACTTTTGCGGCTCGGTTTCTAGGGCTCGGAATTGCGCAGACTAGAAGTGCGGTCTTTGGCTAAAGTCGCTTCAGCACCAGTTCTGCCAGCCTCTTTGCTTTACTGATCCTGATTGCCTTGTCATCCGAGCCGCCGATAGCTATCCGGATGAACCTGTTTGCCTGAATTGCATAGAGCGCGCCCGTCGAACCGCTCTGGACCCAGTAGGCTTCGTCGCCGACCCCTTCGACTTTCTCCGGCGGCGCCTGCCGGCGCTGCGGTTCCTCGCTCTCTCTGTCCTCAGTTCCTTCTCCGTGGAATTTCTCTGTCCAGAACTGACGAGGTTCTTTTGCATCGGATCCAGGACCGCGACTGGTCACCGTGACC
>QHNB01000184.1 GCA_003217965.1 Verrucomicrobiota bacterium
AGCGGAAACCGAACTCGTGGGCGGTTACCACACCGAATACAGCTCGATGAAATTCGCCCTCTTTTTTTTGGGCGAATATGCCGCGATGATTACTGGCGCCGCCATCACCGTGACGCTTTTTCTCGGCGGTTGGCATTTCCCCGGCATACCCAATGGATCACACGGGTGGATTTTTGGGTTGATTAATATCGCTGTTTTCTTCGCCAAAGTCGCAGCCCTGCTTTTTGTTTTTATTTGGGTGCGCTTCACCCTGCCACGATTTCGATATGATCAGTTGATGCGCCTGGGATGGGTTTTCTTTTTTGAGATCGCACTCGTAAACATCTTTTTGATGGCGGGAATTATCAGCTTGCCCAACGCTTAGAATGAATCAGGAACGCGAAAACACACCAAACGAACGGCATTCGTTTTCTCGTTCTGAATTGTCCTCTTTTCGTGTCTTATTGATTCTTGACCTGCCATGGCCATTGCTGTCCCACGACCAAAACTGAGTTGGTCCGAGCGTCTTTACCTGCCCGCGATCGTCAGCGGCATGGCTATTACTCTCAACCACTTCAAAAACATGCTGCTCGGTCGCACCAAAGTGACAGTGCAGTACCCAGAGCAGACCTTGGATGCTCAGATGCCCGATTACTATCGCGGCGCGCCCGCGCTGGTGCGCGACGAGGATGGCCGTGTCCGCTGCGTCGCTTGTCAATTATGCGAGTTCATCTGCCCACCGCGCGCGATCAAGATTGCGCCCGGTGAAATTCCATCAACTGATCGTTTCGCCAAAGTTGAGAAATTTCCGCGCGAATTCGATATCGACATGATCCGCTGCATCTTCTGCGGCATGTGCGAGGAAGTTTGCCCGGAGCAGGCAATTTTTTTGCGCAAAGATTACGCGATTACAGGGCTTACCCGCGCCGAAATGGTGCACAACAAGGAGAAGCTGCTCGAGATCGGCGGCGTCATGCACGGAGTGGTGCTGAAGTGGAACGAAAAGAAATGACGCGCGACCGCGAATTGCCGCTAGCGAATACCGGATTGGCTATTCGTAAGCACGGCCTCATTTCAATCGACAATCCGAAATCCGTAATCCGAAATCGGTAATGCTTTCTTTTCTCTTTTGGACTTTCGCTCTTGTCATGATCGGCTTCGGCGCAGCCGTCGTTATTAACCGGAATCCCATAGCAAGCGCCCTGAGTCTGGTCGTTTCTTTTCTTGGATTATCGGTCCTATTTGTATTGCTCAACGCATTTTTCATCGGCGTTATCCAAGTTCTCGTTTACGCCGGAGCAGTCATGGTGCTGTTCTTATTCATCATTATGCTGCTCGATTTGCGCGCCGAGAAAATACGCAAAATCAATTGGCTCACCTTCGGGGGTGGCGTGTTCGTTTCCCTTTCTTTGCTGATCCAAATTCTTGCCGTCATTGGCAGTACGAAAATGGCGAAGCAACCATTCCCGCCCCTCGCCTCTCCGCGCATGGACGACGTCCGCAATGTTGGTTTGCTGCTGTTCGAAAATTACAATCTCCCCTTTCAAGTTATCGCCGTGCTCGTTCTGGTCGCGACCATTGGGGTAATCGTGTTGAGTAAGCGCGAGCTGCGATGATCACGCTAGGCGATTACTTAATCGTCAGCGGGATATTGTTCGTAATCGGTTTCGCCGGTGTGCTCCTGCGCCGCAACATCATTATCATTTTCATGGCGCTCGAATTGATGTTGAACGCCGCCAATCTTTCGCTTGTTGCTTTCTCCCGCTTTCGCCTCGGCCCAGATGGTCTGCCCGATTACAACGCCCAAGTCCTGGTCTTTTTCGTTATCACTGTTGCTGCAGCCGAAGTCGCGGTCGGGTTAGCCATCATCGTGGCGCTGTTCCGCACCCGACGCACTACTCACGTTGAAGACATCAACACCCTGAAATTCTAGCCAGCGATGACCAGCGCCTTACCCTGGTACGTTTTATTCACGCCGCTCCTGGCTAGCGCCGTCATCGTGCTTTTCACCCAGCGTGTGCGCAGCCTGAGCGCACTCATCTCTATCCTCGCCGTCATCGTCAGTTTCCTCTGCGCTTGCTTCGTTTTCATTCGCGCTGACATCAAGGCCGCCGAAATCCCCTGGATTGATTTTCCGGGAATGTTGCGCGTTCCAATTGGCTTCACTTTCGATCAATTGAGCAAAACCATGCTCGTGCTCGTCGCCGGCGTCGGCGGTCTAATCCATATTTATTCGCTCGGCTACATGCGGGATGATCCCGGCAAATCGCGTTATTTCGCTGCCCTTTCTTTCTTCATGTTCTCAATGTTGGGCATCGTACTGGCGAACAACTTCGTGATGTTGTTCATCTTCTGGGAACTGGTCGGCCTCAGTTCCTATTTGCTTATCGGCCATTGGTTCGAGCGCGATGCCGCGGCCGATGCCGCAAAAAAAGCTTTCATTACCAATCGCATTGGCGATTTCGGTTTCATGATTGGCATTCTTATGATTTGGGGCGCGACCGGCTCCGTTCTTTTCGACGACATCATTCCGCAACTCTGGCGTGTCACGAGCAACCCGACATTTCTGACAATTGCTGTGCTCCTGATTTTTTGCGGTGCTGTGGGCAAGTCTGCGCAATTTCCCCTGCATGTTTGGCTACCTGACGCCATGGAAGGACCGACTCCTATCTCTGCTCTCATTCATGCCGCAACAATGGTGGCGGCCGGGGTTTACATGCTGGTGCGTGTCGGTTTCCTCGTGCAAGCGTCACCGGACGCGCTTCGAGTGATTACCTGGATCGGCACCATTACCGCGCTGATGGCAGCGTTGATCGCAACCCAGCAAGATGATATCAAGCGGATCCTGGCCTACTCCACGCTTTCGCAGCTTGGCTATATGATCATGGCTGTCGGCCTCGCCTCGAGCGAAGCCGCCATGTTCCATCTATTCACGCATGCCTTCTTTAAGGCGCTGCTTTTCCTTAGCGCCGGTGGGGTCATTGTCGCTCTTCATCACGAGCAAAACATCTGGCGAATGGGTGGCCAGGGACGAAATCTGTTTTTGACGTTTCTAGCCTTTGGCGCGGGCACCCTCGCACTCATCGGTTGTCCACCCTTTTCCGGTTTCTTCAGCAAAGATGCCATCCTAGCCCTCGCTTACGACCGCAGCGGCGCGATCTTCATCGTTGCACTCTTCACTGCCTTTTTGAGCGCGTTTTACATGACGCGATTGCTCGTCGTCGTGTTCTTCGGGAAGCCACGAACCGCGGCTGCGCAAACCAGCAGCGAAGCCCCCACCAGCATGCTCGTTCCGCTGTTTGTTCTGGCGCTGCTCGCGCTCATTGGAGGGTTCGATTTCTTTGCCGGACGCTTTCTCATCATTCCGCGCGAACGCGAGACCACAGTCTTAGTTCCCGCACTCGCGTTGATTGCCATGCTCACCGGT
>QHNB01000185.1 GCA_003217965.1 Verrucomicrobiota bacterium
AGTCCGAGTGCATTGCCGGTTTTATCGATCGAATCGATTCCAGCGGCATTCCCGTATTGATAGAAAAAGGAGTCGCACGAAACCTTGATCGCGTCCGTCAATCCGAGCGTGCCATGGGCGCCTCCTTTCTCCGCAATCCAGCATCGAAAATAATGCTCGCCGTAACTGACACCACCGCTGCAGTTGAATCGCGCGTTCGACATATTGCGGCGGAGTCCCGCCAGGGAGGTGACAATTTTAAAGGTCGAGCCCGGCGGGAAGGTGCTGATTGCACGATTGATCAACGGGCGCGCCTCATCCTTCTGTAGCGTTGTCCAATCTTTGGCCTTGATGCTAGGAATGAAAGTATTCGGGTCGAACGACGGCACCGAAACCATCGCTAGCACGTCGCCGTTGTTCGGATCGACCACGACCGCCGCACCACGCGCAATCGCGCGTAACGCCTCCTCCGCGATTGATTGGATGCGCGCGTCGATCGTGAGATAAACATTGGCGCCTTGCTTCGGCGGATCTTCCCGCAACACACCGTCGATCACACCTTTGGCGTTGCGCCGCAAATAACGCACGCCTGGTTGGCCGCGGAGATATTGATCAAACGTCTTTTCGACGTTCGATTTCCCCTCGACGTCTCCCTGATAAAAAGTGAACTTCTTCGCTTCTTCTTTACTGGTGTCATCCGGAGGACCGACGTAACCGAGCAGATGCGCACCCAACGCACCATACACATATGAGCGCACCGGTTTGATGGCGATATCCACACCGGGCAATCCGACGTCATGTTCGGAGAATTACGCCATCGTCGGGAAATCGATATCTTTGATGTAGGTGTACGGAACCTCGGTATTGGTCCGGTAATGTTTTTGTAGCTGTCCTGCGTTGTAATCGCGGACCAGATCGAGGTCATCGAGACGCGGCACGATCCCATCATTGACGATTTTGACGATATCGGGTTCCTTCAGGTCTTTCGGCATCCCACTCACGGTTCCGCGGTATTCAGTAAGCGGAGGCTGGCCATATCTTTGCCGATAGCCTTTGACCATCTCCGGCAGGTAGAAATCGACCTCATAGCTGGCGCGATTTTGCACGAGCGAGAGCCCATTGCGATCGCGGATCTCTCCGCGAATTGATGGAATGCGCACGGTCGCCTCCGAGCTTCCGCGGATTCGTGCCGTCCAATCCGAGCCGCGGGCCACTTGGACCCACCAAAGGCGCAGGCCGAGCGTGGCCAGGCCGATGAGCATAAGCAGGCCCAACAGTTGGAGCCTCAAAATTGGGCTTAAGCGTCGTCCGTTCATATTCTCAATTCACGCCTGGGCATATAAGGGTAGGCAGTAGCGCGGGCCAGCCAATGCAGGATCCAGAACACGAGCGGCGCCATCAACATGGCCAATAATCCCGGGCCACCGATTTGCCACCAAACCTCTCGCGAGAAAAAAAGCGAGCCGCGCCGGAACGAGAGCATCAGGTATTGGCCCAGCAATATGGCCGAGGTGCAAAGACCACTCATGATGCAATGCACTTCCCAGCGCCCACGCGCAAACAGCGGCCGAAGGCCATGCATAATTCCCGCCAGCACAGCGTAAAGCAATATCGACGACCCTAATGAGATTTCAACATGCGTGCCCACGACCTGGGTGTTGAAGGTATCGAGGAGGAAGCCCGCCCAGAATGCCAGCACCAGCATGAGGGGGAAGGGCAGTGCCATTGCCCCGTAAAACACGAGCATGGGCGTGATATAAATATGAGCGTTGTACATCCAGTCGAGCGGCGGAATAAAAAACTCCACAATTTGGGCTACAAAGACCAGAACCATCAGAATGAGGAAGAAAATCATTTGCGACCGGTGACCACGAAAACATCCTCCAGTTTCGACAAATCGACCGCAGGATTCAGTTGCGCCTGGCCATCGAGTTCCCGCACCCGGAAACTCTTGACCGTTCCAAGCAACAGCCCCGGTGGAAACACTCCACCCACCCCGGATGTATAAACTTTTTGTCCCGGCTGTAGGTTTGCTTGTTTGGAAAGAAAATTAAGGTCGAGCAACGGCGTTACCGTCCCAATCACTCGCTCCCCCGTCACGATTCCCTGCTCCCGAGTGCCTTCCACATTTGCTGCCACCCGGCAATTTTCATCGGACACCAGTAATACGATGCTAATCGCGCGGCTGACCGTTGTTGTCTTGCCGATTAAACCCTCGTCGGTCACAACCGGCATGTCTGGCTCGATCCCATCCTCTTTTCCCCGATTGATCGTGAGCGTGTGCCACCAGGTTGAGGAATCGCGAGTGACTACTTCGGCCGGCACGAGCTTGAACACGGCACGCTCCCGATAATTCAGCGCGTGTCGGAGGCGATTGACTTCGTGCTCCACATCGCGGAGTGCCTGATTCGTCGCGCGCAAGGACCGGTTCTCGACACGAAGAGAATTGTTCTCAGCTTCCAGATCTTGCAACGATTTCAATCCGCTGCGCACCGAGGTGATCTGTTTCTGCAGACCGGATCCGGTCGTCAAAAACGGCGCCAGCAGTTGATAAACGCCAGCTTGCAACTTTCGCGTCCCAGCCGTGTCGAAGCTAAGAAGATAGCCCAGTGCCGCTATGAAAAGCACGAGCGTGACGATACTCGTGCGGCTCATTCCAATTTCCCGTTCCCAATTGCCGGCGACAACGGCCGGAATCCGTCGCGGTTACCAGCGCCGGTCAATTTAAAAAATCGCCGGTCCTTATGATTGGCGCCATTGCCGATCGGTCGACGCAACCTGGCGCAAAAATTTAAGTTCATTGAGGCATTTGCCTGTTCCTTCCGCCACCGCGCTCAGGGGGTCCTCCGCAACATGGACAGGCAATCCAGTTTCCTCGCTCAAAAGTTTATCGAAGCCGCGCAGCAATGCTCCGCCACCTGCCAGCACCAGGCCACGGTCAACCAAATCGGCTGAAAGTTCCGGCGGACAACGTTCCAGTGTAATGCGAACAGAATCGACAATCGTTGAGATAGGCTCCAGTAAGGCCTCGCGTACCTCTTGCGAAGTAATCTGGAGAGTCTTTGGTAAACCGGCTACGAGATCGCGACCTTTGACCTCGACACTCGTCTCTTTTTCCGTCGGATAAGCTGAGCCAATCTTGATTTTAATTTCTTCGGCTGTGCGCTCGCCCACCATTAAGTTGTAGGCACGCTTCATGTACTGGACGATTGCCTCGTCCAATTCGTCGCCCGCCACTCGCACGCTCCGGCTGAAAACGATTCCCGAAAGTGAAATTAACGCGACCTCGGTCGTGCCTCCGCCGATGTCGATGATCATGTTACCAGCCGGATCCTGCACCGGCAGACCGACGCCAATCGCAGCCGCCATCGGTTCTTCGATCAAATAAACTTCCCGAGCCCCAGCGTGGGTGGCGGATTCGCGCACGGCGCGCTTTTCCACTTCGGTGATTCCGGACGGGACCGCAATCACAACCCGAGGCTTGGCCCGCATCCGCCGTCCGTGCACTTTGGTGATGAAGTGCCGCAGCATCGC
>QHNB01000186.1 GCA_003217965.1 Verrucomicrobiota bacterium
CACCCGCCGATACTGGTCCAGATCGACCACACCGATGACTGGGTGAAGAGTCGTGAAGGGGTAGGACGCCACTTTTGGTTGCGCAGCGGATAACCGCCGCAGAAGAGTCGATTTTCCAGCATTCGGATAACCAATGAGCGCGGCATCGGCTATCGTGCGGAGCTCGAGAAAAAAATACCCGCTCTCACCTTCACCGCCTTCGGTGTATTGGCGCGGGGCGCGGTTGCGGGAGCTCTTGAAATGGACATTTCCTTTTCCTCCGGCTCCGCCACGACAAAGCAAAAATTCTTCAACATCGTGGGTCAGATCGGCAATCTGCTCACCACTTTCAAATTGAATCGGCCTGGATTCCTGGTCGGCATTTGCCGCACCTGATTCGATGGGCTCAACTGGAATTGCACGGTAAACTATCGTCCCGACTGGCACCCTCACAATGGTCGGTTGGGCCGCTTTGCCGTGCATCTTCTTTCCCTGGCCATGCCCACCGTCTTTTGCCCGAATAATCGGCTCATAGAAGAGATTGGCGAGATGATCGGTGTGCTGATCGGCACGGAGCATGACGTCACCGCCGCGCCCGCCATCGCCCCCGTCCGGTCCTCCTTTAGGAACAAATTTCTCGCGGCGAAAACTTACGCATCCACGGCCACCCTGGCCGGCTTGGGCAAAAACTCGGATCCGATCCACGAACATCGCTTCGGGATTATATCGCGATTGAGGTTTGTTCGCTGCTTGCTATTCCGGCTGCTAAGAATCAGCAATCTCAACTCAGGATAACAGCGAGTCGTACAACGCCTTTGTTTCTTGCGCAATGGCACCCCAGCTAAACTTCTGCTCGGCACGTTTTCGACCCGCTCGACCGAACCGCTCACGCAATTTTTCGTCACGCATGAGGAGATTAATGTTTTCGGCCAGATCCCGAGCGAACTTTTCCGGATAAAGCGGTTCAAATGGACTTTCGGTCATTTGCTCGAGTGGAACAAGAAAACCGGTCTCACCGTCTACGACGACCTCTTTGATCCCGCCAACCGCGCTCGCGACGACGGCCGTTTCACACGCCATCGCTTCGAGATTAATAATGCCAAACGGCTCGTAAATGGAAGGGCAGCAAAATACGTCCGCATGCGAGTAGAGCTGAATCACGCTCCGTTTCTCGAGCATTTCATCGATCCAAATGATGCCGTCGCGTAGTTTTCGCGCTCGCGCGACCGCCTCTTTCATTTCCCCCGCGATCTCCATTGTATCGGGAGCACCCGCACAAAGCACGACTTGGAAGTCCTTGTCCATGAACTCAATCGCGTGCATGAGATGAATGATCCCTTTTTGCCGCGTAATGCGGCCAACGAAAAGTAGGATAGGCTTGCCCCGATCAATCCCGAAGCGGCGGAGCACATCATCAGCCGGAGTTGGTCGGTATTCGTCGAGGTCAATCCCGTTATAGATCACGTGCAAGCGTTCCGGGCGTACGTTGAACAGTCCCCGAATGTCGCTCTTCGTTTCGTTGGAGACTGCGATCACAGCGTCAGCCATTTCCAAGGCTGTCTTTTCCAGCCAAACGGTAAAATCATAGCCGCCGCCGAGCTGTTCTCGTTTCCATGGGCGCAACGGCTCCAGCGAATGCACCGTGATAACGAGTGGGATTCCGTAGTTTTGTCGCGCGAGAATTCCGCCCCAGTGACTGTACCAAGTATGACAGTGGACAATCTGGGCGTCGATACCGGCGGTATTAAAATCTGTACCCCGTTGCACGGCCCCAAATGTGGAACGAAGAGGCTTCGGGCAATTCCAGTGAGTCGCATCTAGCTGGAAACCGCGCACTTTCAGATTGCCAGAGGTGTAGCTTTGATCGCCGAAACAGCGAACTTCCACTGCCATGAACTTTGCTAGCTCGCGCGATAAATATTCAACGTGTACGCCGGCACCCCCATAGGTGTAGGGTGGATATTCATTTGTGAGAAGCAGCACCTTCACTTAGCCACCTACTAGTCGGGCGCCCAGGTCAGGGCAAGCCCGGGCTTCGGACTGACTTACTTTCTAGCAAGTGGCAAAGTTGACAGCTTACTTGCCTGCACGGAGCAAGAGCACGGGCACTTCCACCGCGTGACGGACTTTGTCCGCAGTCGCGCCGTACAAAATATCGCTGATGAACCGGTGACCATGCGTAGACATGGCGATAAGATCCACGTCCCGTGTTTCTGCCAGTTTAATGATTTCGTCAGCCGGTTCGCCCAGGGCTAGAACGGCGTCACAGGAAAAGCCTTCGCTGCTTAGCTCGCGTTGCCTCTCTTCTAAATAAGCACGGTCCTGCTTCATCTCTTCGCTTTCAGCAAGCTGAAGTTGATCAAAGTTTCTCGCGACCCAGCCATCGGCGACATGCACCAAAAGCAGTTTGGCGCCGGTCATGCGCGCGAGCAGCTTGACGTGGTCAAGGATGGTGTGGTCGGCGGAACTGTTCTCGAGCGGAACAAGAATATGGTGATACATGTTATTCCATGGGAGGCGGGAGCCCGAACAATCCGTAGAATGCTTTAAGAATAGGGGCCGGCACAAACATATCTAAGAGTAACTTTACATTGAGCGCGATAATGATCGCGGCCGTGGTCCAGCCAAGAATTTTCAACCATAGCCGGTTGGCGAATTCCCCCATTTTCGCCGTCTCATTGGTGAAGCGCATCAGCGGCCAGACGGCAAAGCCGAGTTGCATGCTCAGCACAACCTGACTCGCGACCAGTAGCTGCGTGGTCTTGTTCTCGCCGAAAATGCCGATGACAAGTACTGCCGGAACAATGGCAAGCGCGCGCGTGATCAGTCGTCGCAACCACGGCGTGATGCGGAAATTAAGGAAGCCTTCCATTACAATCTGACCCGCCAGAGTACCGGTCAGGGTTGAATTTTGGCCCGATGCAAGCAAAGCGACGGCAAACAGGACGCTAGCGAGACCGACACCAAGGAGAGGACTGAGCAGCTTATAAGCGTCCTGAATTTCGGCGATATCCTTGTGTCCAGACCAATGAAAAACAGACGCGGCCAGGACTAAAATGGCCCCATTGATAAAGAGCGCGAACATGAGCGCGCCGGTTGAGTCGATGCTGGCGTACTTGATCGCTTCCCGTTTTCCTTCGGGCGTTTGTTCAAATCTCCTCGTCTGCACGATTGAGGAATGGAGATAAAGATTATGCGGCATCACCGTCGCCCCCAGAATCCCGATACTGACATAAAGCATCTGCTGATTCGTTACGATGTGCGGTCCCGGGATAAATCCGAGAAGAACACCGCCCAGGTTCGGTTTAGAGAAAAGCAATTCAGCTGCGAAACAAGAGGCGATGGTCGCAATTAAGGTGATGACCAGGGCTTCGATATAACGAAAGCCCTTTGTTTGGAGGAAAAGAACGGCGAGGACATCGAACGCCGTAATAATGCATCCCCATACCAGGGCAATACCAAAAAGCAGCTGCAAGGCGATGGCCGAGCCGACCACTTCGGCCAAATCACAGGCGGCAATTGCGATCTCGCAAAGGATCCACAAAAACCAGACCGTGACCGCTGAATAATGATCGCGGCAGGCCTGGGCAAGATCGCGGCCGGTGGCAACTCCGAGCTTGATGCACAGATGCTGAAGCAGGATCGCCATCAAATTTGAAATTATGACGATGGACAGCAAGGCGTAGCCGAACTGGGCGCCTGCGGCCAAGTCCGTTGCCCAATTGCCAGGATCCATGTAGCCAACGGCGACCAGAAAACCGGGGCCGGAGAAAGCGAACAGTTTGCGCCAGAATGAGGCGCTCGGCGGAACAACAATGCTGCGATGGACCTCCGGCAGCGAGACCTGTCCGGCCTTTCGCCGCCACCCGAGGCCGGGCGTGTACTCGACCGTCCGATTTACTGGGTTCATCTCAGCATTGCATTGCTTAGCGGGATCTCGGAGTGGCCGCTCAAATTAGTCTAAGCTAATTTACTTATGTATTAATACAACTCTATATGTACAAAATTAATCATTGATTTAGCTTATTTCCGAATTTAATATCGCGGCGTGGCAAAGAAGTCCCAGTCCGCCCTCGGTAGTTCGGCCACGGTGGAAGACTATCTCGAGCGCATCCTGGA
>QHNB01000187.1 GCA_003217965.1 Verrucomicrobiota bacterium
CAGGTTTACCGGTCGCTTGGCCGTGATCAAGATAGCAAAGACGCTGCACGCAAAGGGGTGAAACTTGCCGAGCGTGAACTTGCCGTTCACCCTGAAGATCCGCGGCCGGCCCATCTGGGCATTGCAGCACTCCTCGAACTTGGCGAAAACGATCGTGCCAGGGAATGGATGTCCCGCGCCCTGGCGATCGAGCCGGACGACCCGCTTACCCAGTACAATTTGGCGTGCGGCTACACGAAATTGGGTGACATCGATGCAGCGTTCGATTTGTTGGAACGTTCGTTGCCACGTGCCGGTCCAGAGCTCGCTCAGTGGGTTAAGCATGACTCGGACTTCGATCCACTCCGAAGCCACACCCGGTATAAGAAGATACTCGAGATCATCGGCTAAGTAGAAAGGAGCTGTTCACAACGCGCACGAAAATATGGAACGCCGCCTGACCGCCATCCTTGCTGCTGACGTAGTTGGCTATAGCCGCCTTATGGGTGCGAACGAGTCTGGCACGTTCGCGGCACTCGACACGCTGCGGACCGATTTGGTTGATCCCAAAATCAGCGAGCATCAGGGACGAATCGTCAAACTGACGGGCGACGGCATGCTGGTGGAGTTTCCGAGCGTGGTGAACGCGGTCGCCTGCGCCACCGATATCCAGCGCAGCATACGCAATCGAAATGCGGGTGTGCCGCCAGATCAGCGCATCGAATTCCGGATCGGCGTTAACGTTGGCGACGTCATTGTACAAGGGGAAGATATCTTTGGCGATGGTGTCAACGTCGCCGCGCGCTTGGAGAGCATTGCCGCGCCCGGCGGAATAACGATCTCCGGACCAGTCCGTGATCACATTGGCAACCGGCTTGACCTCGCTTTCGAGGATATGGGGGAACAGACCCTAAAAAATATTGAAAGGCCGATTCGCGTTTACCGCGTCTGTCTGGATAATCCTGGTGCTCCGGGCTTGAAGAAGCAAAAGGCAACGCAACACGAGCAGGAAAAACCGGCGATTGCGGTCCTGCCTTTCAACAACATGAGCGGCGACCCGGAGCAGGAATATTTTAGTGATGGCATCACGGAGGACATCATCACCGACCTCTCCAAGGTGTCGGGACTTTTGGTCATTGCCCGCAACACGGCGTTTACCTACAAGGGCAAAGCGGTAAAGGTGCAACAGGTGGCCCAGGAGCTCGGGGTTCCTTTCATCGTGGAAGGAAGCGTACGCAAGGCCGGAGCGCGGGTGCGCGTTACTGCGCAGCTCATTAGTAGCGAGAGCGGCGCTCATGTTTGGGCCGATCGCTACGACCGCGACCTGACCGACATCTTCGCCATTCAGGACGAAATCACCCACGCGATTGTCGAGCAGTTAAAGGTCAAGCTGCTCCCGCAGGAAAAGAAGTCCATAAGTAAGGCGCCGACAGATAACGTCGAAGCCTACACTTACTATCTACGGGGCCGTCAGTTTATTCAACGAGCGTCGAAGTCGAACTACCAATTGGCGCGTCGAATGTTCGCGAAGGCAGCGGAGTTAGACCCTTCGTACGCGCGCGCTTATGCCGGCATCGCCGATTGCGACTCTTTCCTGTTTCTCCACTACCATCTTCAAGCCAGCGTTGAGAATATCCTCGCCACTAGCGATAAGGCGTTGGCCTTGGATGACCGGCTCGCTGAAGCCCACGCTTCGCGAGGACTCGCGCTCGCGATTGGCAAGCAATACGGCGAGCAATCAATTGAAGAATTCGAAAAGGCCATCGCGCTGGATCCGAATTCGTTTGAGGCTCATTACTTCTATGCTCGCGCGTGCGTAACTCAGGGAAAGCTCGAGCGAGCGGCTGTGCTTTTTGAAAGAGCGGCAGAGAATAAGCCGGACGATTACCAGGCATTGTGCCTGCTGACGCATGTTTATCGGGGGCTTGGCAGGCAGTGGGACAGTGAGAATGTCGCGCGCAAAGGCGTCGAGCGCGCGAAAAACGAGCTCAGCGTTCACCCCGAGAATGCGCGTGCTGCGTATCTCGGCGCCACCGCGCTGGCAGCAGTGGGCGAAAAGGAGCAGGCCAGAGAATGGGCATCGAGAGCTTTGTTGATTGATCCGGAGGACGTCCTGACTCAGTACAATGTTGTTTGCGTGTATTCTTTGGTGGGTGATGAAGAGCAGGCTCTCGATTTACTGGAACGGTTGCTGCCTAACGCAGGTCAGGAGCTAAGCCAGGGATGGCTCAAACACGACTCCGACCTTAATCCGCTTCGCACCAATCCGCGCTTTCAGAAGATACTTGTGACGCTCGATGCCGGCTAACCTCAGGATTTGCATGTTGATGCCTCCGCAGCTACGCGCCGAATCAAAATGGAACGCCGTCTGACATCTATTCTCGCCGCCGACGTGGCCGGATACAGCCGCCTCACCAGTCAGAACGAAGCTGGCACGATCGCTGCATTCAAGACGCTACGTAAAGAGCTGGTTGATCCGAAAATCAGCGAGCACCACGGGCGCATCGTAAAGCTTACCGGTGATGGGATGCTGGTGGAATTTCCAAGCGTGGTCAGCGCAGTTGCTTGTGCAGGCGACATTCAGCGTGGAATGCGCACTCGCAACGCCCAGATCAACCCGGACTCGCGAATTGAATTCCGCATCGGTGTCAACATTGGCGATGTCATTGTGGAAGGGGACGACATCCTGGGTGATGGCGTCAACGTCGCCGCTCGCCTCGAAGGCATCGCTCCAGTTGGGGGCATCGCAGTCTCCCAATCTGTCCGCGACCACGTCGGCAATCGCCTCGATCTGACCTTCGAAGACATGGGTGAGCGACGGCTCAAAAACATAGAGAGGCCTATTCGCGTCTACAGCATATCATTAGACACGCCCTCTCCTGCCGAAACCGACGGTGCAGCGTCGGCAAAGCCAGAGGAGAAACCATCGATTGCAGTTCTCCCTTTCATTAACATGAGCGGCGACCCGGAGCAGGAATATTTTAGTGACGGCATCACCGAAGACATCATTACCGACCTCTCGAAAGTGTCGGGTTTGTCCGTGGTAGGACGTAACACGGCGTTCACCTACAAGGGCAAGCCGGTGAAGGTGCCGGAAGTGGCTAAAGAGCTTGGCGTCGATTTTGTTGTAGAAGGAAGTGTTCGAAAAGCCGGATCGCGTGTCCGCGTTACAGGACAGCTCATCAATGGCAAGGACGACCGTCACGTCTGGGCCGATCGCTATGACCGCGATCTGACCGATATCTTCGCCATTCAGGACGAAATCACCCACGCCATTGTCGAGCAGCTAAAGGTGAAGCTGCTGCCGCAGGAAAAAAAGCATATTGCGCAAACCCCGACCGATAACGTCGAAGCGTACACCTATTATCTACGGGGCCGTCAGTTCATGCAGCGGCACTCGAAGTCCAACTATCAGTTAGCGCGACGGATGTTCGCCAAAGCGGTAGAATTGGACCCGCTCTACGCACGTGCTTATGCCGGCATCGCGGATTGTGACTCCTTCCTATTCCTGCACTATCATTTAGAAGCCAGCGTCGACACTATTCTGGCAACGAGCGCCAAGGCATTGAGTCTGGATGACAAACTCGCCGAAGCCCATGCTTCTCGGGGACTCGCACTCTCGCTCGACCGGCGTCATGATGAAGCAACGTCGGAATTCGAAAGAGCTATCACCCTCGATCGGAATTCGTTCGAGGGTCATTATTTCTATGGCCGTGCCTGCGTGACCCAGGGGAAGCTTGAACGAGCAGCCGAGCTTTTTGAGCGAGCGGCAGAAAACAAACCGGACGATTATCAATCCGTGTGCCTATTGATTCCGACTTATCGGGCGCTGGATCGGCAATCGGATAGCGAGCGTGCCGCAAGGAGGGGCATTGAACGGGCAGAACGTGAACTCACCATTCATCCCGAAGATGCCAGGGCGGCTTACCTTGGTGCTAGCGCCCTCGTAACACTCGGCGAGGGGGATCGTGCCCGAGAATGGGCGGCCAGAGCCTTGGCAATCGACCCTGATGACGTCCTAATTCAGTACAATGTCGCCTGCGTTTATTCCCAGCTTGGCGACGTAGATCAGTCTTTCGATCTGCTGGAGCGATTGCTCCCCAACGCCGGTCACGAGCTGAGGCGCGGGTGGATCAAGCACGACTCCGACCTAGACCCCCTCCGGAGCCACCCACGATATCGGAAGATAACCTCCACACTGGCTGCACTTAAAAAGCTGCGCGCGGAATTGGTTGACCGCAAGATCGCGGAGCACCAAGGACGCATTGTTAAGTTGACCGGGGACGGTCTGCTGGTCGAATTCCCAAGCGTCGTGAGCGCTGTCACCTGCGCCGCCGATGTTCAGCGCGGAATGCGAGCGCGGAATTTTGCTGTGCCACAAGAGCAACGCATCGAATTCCGCATGGGAGTAAACGTCGGGGACGTAATTGTCGAAGGTGGGGACATCTTTGGCGACGGCGTGAATGTCGCGGCCCGCCTCGAAAGCATTGCTCCGGTCGGCGGTATCGCTGTGTCCCAGACCGTGCGGGAGCACGTCGGCAAACGACTGGATCTTAGGTTTGATGACCTGGGGGAACGCCGGCTTAAGAACATCGAACAGCCGGTTCGCGTCTACAGTATCGCGCTCGATGCACCATCGAGCAATGCCGGTGCGGTCGTAGCGGCAGCAAACGGCGAAGACAAACCCTCTATCGCTGTTCTTCCCTTCATCAACATGAGCGGTGATCCGGAGCAGGAATATTTTAGCGACGGCATCACCGAAGATATCATCACCGATCTCTCGAAAGTCTCAGGTTTGTCCGTGGTAGGACGTAACACGGCGTTCACCTACAAGGGCAAAAGCGTGGAGGTGTCGGAAGTCGCGAAGCGCCTCGGCGTTGATTTCGTTGTCGAAGGAAGTGTCCGCAAGGCCGGCTCGCGTGTGAGAGTCACGGGACAGCTCATCAATGCAAAGGACGACCGTCACGTGTGGGCAGATCGTTATGACCGCGACCTGACCGACATATTTGTGATCCAGGACGAAATCACTCACGCGATCGTCGAGCAGTTAAAGGTCAAGCTGCTGCCTCAGGAGAAGAAGTCGATCGAGCAAACACCGACCGACAGCGTTGAGGCATACACGTTTTATCTCAAGGGTCGCCAGTTCATGGAGCGCAGTTCGGAAGCGTACTATCGATTAGCGCGGCAAATGTTCGCTAAAGCGGTGGAGTTGGACCCTCTCTATGCGCGAGCTTACGCCGGCATTGCCGATTGCGATTCTTTCCTGTTGCTCCATTACCAGGTGGAGGATGTCACGGTTGAGGACATTCTAGCCACCGGTGCGAAGGCGTTGGCTCTGGATGGCAAACTGGCCGAAGCCCATTCCTCGCGAGGTCTCGCACTGTCGGTTGAAAAACGATATGACGAAGCAACGGTGGAATTCGAACAAGCGATCGCGCTCGATCCGAATTCGTATGAAGGTCATTACTTCTATGGCCGCGCTTGCTTCACCCAGGGGAAACTGGAGCAGGCAGCCGCACTTTTCGAGCGCGTTGCGGAAATCAAGCCCGACGACTACCAATCGTTGATCTTGTTGATCCAGATTTATCGCTCGCTTGGCCGCGATGCGGATAAAAAAAGTGCCGCACGGAGGGGAGTTGAACGGGCAGAGCGTAACCTCGCGCTTCATCCTGATAATGCCAGAGCCGCTGCCGTCGCCGCCGGGGCTCTCGTCACGCTGGGCGAGAAAGATAGTGCCAGGGAATGGTTATCTAGAGCGTTGGCGATCGACCCGCACGATATTTACACTCAATACAATTCGGCCTGCATTTATGCGAACCTGGGCGAGATAGAGCGGGCTTTGGATTTGCTGGAACGTGTGATCCCACATGCCGGTCACGAGTTGAAGCATGGCTGGATCAAGTACGATTCTGATCTTGACCCGCTTAGGAGCCATCCACGATTTCAGAAAATACTCGAATTAATCGGCTAAGTTAGCTTGAGACGATCTTCGCACTGAAATTAATCAGGGACGCAGGAATCCAAGAAGCTAATTT
>QHNB01000188.1 GCA_003217965.1 Verrucomicrobiota bacterium
CGGCTCTGATCAGGTATTGAAGCGAGTCGAGAAGTTTGGCGACTTGTTTGAACCGATAAATGCACTCAAACAGAAATTGCCGAAGCGCTGGAAGTTCGATTGAGGTGTTAGGGCGGCGGTGCCGGTGGAGGCATAAAACCGCGCCGGTGGAGTCGCCGCCGGTGGCGTTGCCCTAGTTGGTCCAGTTTCGTTTGCTGTTCGGGCGTGAGGAAAGGCGAGATACTGCGATGCGTTTCTTCAAAAATGCCGCGGACCTCGCGCATAGTTTGCTCGCGTTTTGCCTCCAGCTGAGAAGCGGCGCGATCGACTATGGGCGAAATCTGTTCCATCTGGTGGGGCGTAAGATTCAGTTCTGTTCGCAAATGTCGCTTCATGTGCTCTGCCACCGATCCATGGTGCGGATGACCAAACATCCATCGCGCGCCGCGAAAAGCCCCGAAGAATCCGCAGGCAATCCCGGCGAAGAAGACGAGAACGAAGGCGAGGATCAGTTTCCATCGCAACGAGCTATTCATTCGCCGAGATTACTTTCGATCGCGTTGTCTGCCATCGCGTACTCGCTTTGTAAATCATTCGTCGAGTCAGCGAGCTGATAGACCCCAGCAGCGGCGATTACGATCACAGCCATGGCAAGCAGGGCGGCGCGTCGAGCAAACAACGCGATGACAGCGGAGCCGTTTTGTCCTCTTTCACGCGCAAGCGCGAGCACCCGCGAATCAAATCCAAACGGCATTTCCGGATTGGTGTCGTGGATCGCTGCGGCGCGAAACAAACGGTTGAGCATTTCGTCGCGATCTTTCATAGCAAACCTCCAAGTTGTTTACGCAATTTCTGGCGAGCGCGAAAAGCAGTTACTTTAACCTTCGCGGCGGTCCAGCCGGTAAGTTGTTGCACTTCGGCAATACTACGTTCTTGCAGGTAAAGCATATCGATGATGAGACGCTCGACCGGTTTTAGCATGGTAAGCAATTTTTCTACGAGATCGCGCGCGGCCAGCTTGCGATCGGGCGCTACCTCGTCCGAAGCGGTCGCAAGATTCTGAACGATCGTTGCCTGTTCCTCGGTTAGGTCAGCGTAACGCAATTCCGGCCGGGCTTTTTCCGCGGCGAGGGCATTGCGACAGGTATTTACCGCAATCCGCGAAACCCAATGCGAGATCGGGACTTTACCGGAATACTGGTGCAAGTTTTGGAAAACTTTGACGAAAATCATCTGGCACAAATCCTCTTCGGCGGTGCGGCGTGGCCGATGCGCCCGCGCAATTCTTGCCACCAGCGGATAGAGCTGCCTGATAAGTTCACGGGCCGCGCCACTGTCGTCGCCGCGTGCGCGATCGACCAATGCGCGAGCGTGCTCATCGTCATCCATGCGTACAGGAGCGTATCCACACCAAAGCTATTGACCGGACGCAAGCGGTTCCGGTTACAAAAAGAGGGGCGAGAAAAGATTTTGTAACCGCAAAGGGGGTCCTTTGGTCATTCATGGCATGGACGTAATGACGCCCGGAAACAGCAAACTATGACACAGCAAACTATGAAACGAACATTATTGGCAATGGCCGCAGCGATCTCGCTGGGGGCGCTGAATTTCGCGCAAGCGCAGCCCCCCGCAGGGCCGCACGGCGGCTGGCATCACAACCCGCTGCAAGAGCTGAGCAGCTCGCTCAATCTGACCGATGCCGAGAAAGCGAAGGTTCAGCCGATTATCGATCAGGCGAAGCCGCAGCTACAAGCGATCCATCAGGACGCCATGACTAAAGCAAAGGCCGTAATCGATGATTCGATCTCGCAGATTCGGCCGCTGCTCACCCCGGAACAGCAGACCAAACTCGACGCAATCGTCAAGGCCCATCAGGACATGATGAATGCGATGAAAGAATTGCACGACGCGAAACAAAAATAATCGCGTCAGAGTGCAGAGACGGAAAGGCGGTGGCACGGGTGGTCACCGCCTTTCTTCTTTTGTCGGGAAGGCAACTCCAGCCGAGCTGACTCGATTTTTCCGCCAGTTTCAGTCGCGGGGCGGCAGAATTTGTGGCTGCCGCTGTCCCAGCGCCAGAATCAAGTGCGCTGAGGAGAGCGCACATACCGAGCGCGGATGAGCTCCGGCTCGACAGTTGAACGAGTCGCTGCAACTGTAGTAACGGTCTGCCGGATCGCCGTCAATGCGACTGAGCCGGCCATACAAGAACGCCTCGACCATCCTTCGCATAAACCTCGCTTGCTCACTAGCGAACGCTTTCGCCTGTCCCAAGCCGATCCGCTGAGACAGCGGACGCTACAACACGCAGTCGTCGGGCGAAAAATATTATGACGCGATCGTAAGCCGCTTTCTATTCGTAGCGCAGTGCCTTCACCGGATCGAGGCGTGCGGCGAAGTACGCCGGGATCAACGCCGCGATTGAGCAAATCAAAAACGCGCTGATGCAAACTTTAAAGACGTCGATCGGAATGATCTCAGCCGGAATGGAGGAGAATTGGTAGACCTCGCGCGGAAAAATCTCGATGTGCAGTGTGCGGGCGAGCCAATGGCTGAACTCGTTCCGATAACGGATCAGAGTCATGCCAAGGCCAAGGCCGGTCAGCGTTCCGAAAAGACCGACGACCATTCCCTGTCCGAGAAAAACCCACACGATTTGAGCGATGTTCGCGCCCAGCGCCTTCATGATCCCGATCTCGCGGCGTTTTTGCACGGTCACGGTGATGAGGGTGCTCATGATGCCAAAAGCCGCAACAACGATGATGAAGAAGAGAAGAAAAAACATCACGGTTCGTTCCAGTCGGATCGCTTCGAAATACTGGCGATTCATGTCGATCCAGGTTTGAGCAAATTGGGGAACGGAAAGCAGAGGCTCGATCGCCTCCTTTACATGCTCTGCTGCGTATGGATCGACCGTCTTCACCGTGATTCCGTGGAGGGCATCGCCTAGTCCATATAGTTCTTGTCCGATAAAGATAGGAACGAGCAGAAACTCCGAGTCGTGTACGTAATGGCCGGTTTCGTAAATACCGGTAACGGTTAGATCTTTTGGCAATACGATTTCGCGCAACTGATTGATGGC
>QHNB01000068.1 GCA_003217965.1 Verrucomicrobiota bacterium
CGAACGGCCGACTTGCTGCATCTCACAGACAAAAGGAGACAGAGCTATGAAAGCAATTTCTACCAACCCGGAAACATTCGAATCCACCTATGCGCTTCTTGTGCGATCGGAAGAAAAACAACGCAGCCGATTTGAAACCCTCATCTATGCGCTCTTGATCGTTAGCACCATGCTCGCAGTTTCGCAGGCTGGGCGTCAGGCCGCGATGATGCCGTCCAGCATCGCGCGCGTTTCGATGACCACAACTGCCGCGGCGCAGCACAGTGCCTAATCGGCAACTTTCTCTAGGCTCCCGGCTCCGAACTCCTAGCTTCTTAATCCTTTCTGCTATGTTTCTATGTGAGGTTCATCCTCGGGCTGATTGGGATCGTTTTCGCGCTCGATGCCCTCTGGTGGGCGGCATCGGCGTGGATCGTTAGGAACATTGTCGTCCGCGTAGCAGTTGCCATTTTCGCCATTGCGCAAATAGCCGGGCTCGTCTGGCTGTTAACTCAGCGCTTTTCTCACACCGAATCGACCGCTGTGTTCTGCAAGGCGGCCATGGCAATCGTATTCATCTGGCACCTGATCATTCTGCCTCTGTTCCTATTAACAGCAGTTGCGCTGCTGCCGATCATTGCTGTGGCGACTCTCGTCGGAGTCGCTCGACGCCACTACCAGCCCAGTCCAGCTCTGGCCGAGATGAATGGAGGATTGAGTCGGCGGCAATTTCTCGGTCTAGCCATGGCCGCGGCGCCGCCGCTCTTGAATCTTAGCCTGGCCGCAATTGCGATGCGACAGCTCGATCAATTTCGCGTTCGCCGTTTCACTTTGCCCATCGCTGAGCTACCCAATGATCTTCATGGCTTAACCATCATGCAGATCAGCGATATGCATGTAGGCCGATTTACCTCTGGCCGCGTTTTGCGTGAGATCGTCCGGGTCGTGAACGAGCTCCGCGCCGACCTCATTCTACTTACGGGTGACCTAATCAACGATACTCTAGCCGACCTGGCTCACGCTCTCGATCTCGTTCAATCGATGGAAGCTCGCTTCGGTCTTTATCTGATCGAAGGTAATCACGACCTGATTGATAACGCTGCCGAGTTCGAACGGCGAATGAAACGCTCCAGCATTCCATTTCTGCTCGACGAATCAACCATTATAGATATTCGCGGCGCACCGCTCCAGCTACTTGGACTCAGTTGGACTAGGGCGCGGGAAAATAGGGATGCGGCCATTGCCTTATCCGTGCGCCAGCTTCTTAAGCAGCGACAGCCGGACAGTTTCCCGATCCTTCTCGCGCATCATCCGCATGCTTTCGATGCTGCGGCGGAGGCGTCTATTCCGCTCACGCTCTCCGGTCATACGCACGGCGGCCAGCTTATGTTGAACGAGCAACACGGCTTCGGCCCGGCGCTGTTTCGTTATTGGTCTGGCCTTTATACCGTCCGAAGAAGCAAGCTGATCGTATCAAATGGAGTAGGTAATTGGTTTCCCTTGCGGGTGCGGGCGCCGGCGGAACTTGTCCACCTCACACTTATGCGGGCGTAGATTTCGCATTCTAGCCTCGCCCGAATGCATTCGCTTTGGTATTTGGGTTACGAATGAGGCTGGCGCTGCGCCTTCTGCTTTGGACCGGAGCAGTTGCTCTGACCGGCTACGGAATCCTACTGCTATCGGGTGCGTTCGACGCAGGCACCGATGCGGCAGGACGCGGGCTCGGTCACGCTTACGGTTTTATCATTGCCCTGATTGGCGGTGCCGCGCTCATCACGTTGTTGCTCGTACGCTTATGGCGCGGCTTTCTCATTATCGGCATCATTTTCCTCGCGCTGCCATTCATTCTCATGGTCGTTCTCTCCATCGGGAGAAGCATTGAGGAAACACACAATGCCCGTGAGGTCGAAGACGTGCATTCCGGTCGCTGGAATTTCCGCGAACAACCCGCGTTGCTGGCCGTGGCGGAAGCCGTTTCCAAAAACGACAGCGACGCTATCCGCGCCGCGGCGAAAAACGTTCCAGATCTCAATACGCCTGGACGCGATGGGATGACCTTGCTCTGCTTCGCCGTCAATGAAGCGCTGGAGCGGCCGGAGCTGACAACTGCGGTCGAAACCTTACTCTCAGTCGGTGCGAACCCGAACTATAATAATGGGAGCGCGAACTCCTTCGCCTTGGCGCAATCTGTCAGCGGAGAAGTGCGTCTGTTGCGTGCCATGCTAGACGCGGGGGGCGATCCAAATGGGCGCGATGTCAAAGGCCAGCCGATCGTGTTCGACAATTGGTTCATGAATTACTTCGAGGCGCAGCGACCGCAACGGTTGCGGCTTCTGCTCGATCGCGGCACGGACGTCAACTCGATAATGCCGTTCAATGACCGGTTTACTCTTCTGCTCTATTGCGCGCACATGGGGAGATTCGAAGCACAAGGGTATGTTGACGCGCTCGAGTTACTCAATCGCGGCGCTGATTTCAATTACGTCGCCGAGGATGGAACAACGCTAGCGAAGTTACTGACAAAACAACGGCAGGATTTCGCAGGACACGGGGAGCAGCCGCCGCCGGAATTCGAAAAGCTTTGGAGCCGACTCGCCGAACACAATCTTTTACCGAAACAACCCTAGGATATAGTACCTCCAAAACCAGTTTCCGCAGCGACCTGACTCAACTATTAGAGAGCCTGTAGGCTACTTCGCCAACACGAGGCTCGCCGCAATGACGCCGGGGTAGAAGGTTGCCGATCTTAACATTGTAATCTTGTAACTATTTAACATTTTAACGAGTCAACGCGCAGCGAACGCTTCCTTGTTCACCACATACGGCATCTTGGTCGGATCGCCGCCGTAGTTCCCTTCCAACACGTCGATCACTGCCTGGACCGTGCGCCCAGCCATGCCTTTTTCGGGATCGGCCGAGAGCCGCGTGATACGCGCGCCACTGGCAAAATGATGAAACAGCCGCGTGCGGTCGGCGATTTCGGGATCCAGGAGCGGCGAATCCGGTGGCAGAGGCTCTTTCTCAAAGACGTCGAGGGCCGCCCCGGCGATGACTTTGTCCTTCAGCGCCTTGGCGAGAGCCTTCTCATCCACGACCGGGCCGCGCGAGCTATTTATTAAGTACGCTGTCGGCTTCATCAGCTTGAGCGTTTTCTCGTTAATGAGGTGGTAAGTCGGCTTGTCGGTTTCGCCCTCGCGCAACAAGGGCACGTGAATGCTCACGTAATCAGCGCCGCGAAGTGCCTTCTCGAATTCTACGTACTTGATCCAGGTCTTCTCCTGCTGGATTCCCTTGGCGTGGCGCAGGTCCATCAGCTCCTGGATGGAGGCGATGTACTCGTCATTGTGATAGGCCGGGTCGTAGCACAGCATGTTCATGTCGAAGCCCGAGCACTTCTTAATCATCGCCAGTCCGATGCGTCCGGTGCCAATGATGGCGATGGTCTTGCCTGTAACCTCGTCGCCAAGGAAGGGGAGAAACGGGTGCCATGATGGCCACTTCTGCTCCCGCACCAGGCGCTCGCTCTGCCACATTTTGCGCGCGAGCATGCCCATCATGAAAAACGCGAACTCGGCGGTCGAAGCCGACGGCGATTTGCGCCACGATTTTGAGCGAGCCCTTCCCGGCTTCGAAGACCTCAGCATCGATCGGATCGCGCAGCGTCGTGATCAACGCGTCGATGCCGCTCTTCACTTTCTCGATGATCAACTTCTTCGGCGGCGCTTCTGGGCCCGGGAAGACCGCGAACTCGTAGCCGCGCTCGCGCAGACGGTTTTCGGCCGGATCTCCGATGCGGGACGTGGCAAACACACGGAAACGTTTCTTGTCGGTCATGACATTCTCTAAGGAAGGCTGGAAGCAGGAACAGCTAGACAGGATTTACAAAATTAACAGAATCCGAACTCCGCAGTCGGCCATCCGCATTCCGAGTTTGTTTACAGGTTCTTCTTCGCCCAGGCGTCGACGCGATCGAGTGCCTTCTCGATGTTCTCGATCGAGTTGGCAACGCTGAAGCGCATATAGCCTTCGCCGAAGTCGCCGAAAGCGGTACCGGACAGCGCGGCGACATCAGCTTCGTCCAGCAGCGCATCGGCCAGTTTTTTCGATGGCCATCCGGTCGCCTCGATGTTGGGGAAGACGTAGAACGCGCCCTTCGGCAAACGGCAGGAGAAACCTTTGATCTTGTTAAGACCGGCGACCATCACGTCGCGCCGTTTCTTGAACTTAGCGCACATCGCCTCGACTGCGGCCTGCGGCCCGCGAAGCGCTTCGATGCCGGCGATTTGGGTGAAGGTGGCGGTGCAAGAGTTGGAGTTAGTCATTAATCGGGCGATGTGCGTTGCCAGGTCGGCGCGCATCACCCCGTAACCCATACGCCAACCCGTCATGGCATAAGTTTTGGAGAATCCGTCGAGCAGGATGCAGCGCTCCTTCATGCCCCTCCGGTCGGATTCTGCGGCGAATTTAGGATAACGAGCTTTGTCCGGTCATTGATCAGCCCTGCGAGTTCGTCGACATCGAGGCGGAAATCCATTTCCTCGCGCAAGCGGATCGGCACCGCTTTCGCGCCGACGTAGTTGATCATCGATTCGTAAATAGGAAATCCGGGATTGGGATAGATGACTTCATCCCCTTCCTCAACGAGCGCGAGGATGGTAAAGAAAATGATCGGCTTACCGCCAGGGACGACAACTACTTCTTCGGGTGTTGCGTTTACTTTGCGTGTTTCACTCACGTATTGAGCGATCGTCTCGCGCAGCTCCGGCAAACCGGCCGAAGGCCCGTAGTGGGTGAACCCCTTGTGCAGCGCATCGCATCCCGCGTCGACGATGTTATTGGGCGTATCGAAATCGGGTTCCCCGATCTCGAGATGGACGATGTCGCGGCCCTTCGCCTCGAGCGCTCGTGCTTTCACCAACACTTCGAAGGCGGTCTCGGTCCCGAGACACGACATGCGCTTGGCTAGGCGAAGTTCGAGAGCCTTATGCATAACGACGAAAGCAGCACTATAACGCGGTCGTGTGACTTGTCTTTTTAAAGTCAGATGCGATTCGAGCGACACAGAAAAGGGCGAAGAAGGAAGGAGCGAATGAGCGAAGGCCACCAACGATTTTCAATCCGCATTCGTTTCTAGTTTTCAGAAATCCGGTCCGCAATTCACAATTCAGTTCCTTTTTCTTCCGGCGAGCTCACTTGCAATAAAGAAGTGACTACTGTGATTCAGTGCCCTCGTTTCTCTCTTGTCTCCGAGGTTCCAGCTTTTGACTCAGAAGGGAGAAATGACGCTTTCAGCCGTATACGTGACTCACGTATGCAGGACTCAAGGCGTCGGACTAATGGGGGGCGCGGCCAGGGGATGCGCTTCGGGAGATTTCGTTGACTAACTGGTGCGGCAATGAAACCTCAGCCCTGTGATCACACGAGCAGGCGCCATTTCCGCGGGAGTTGTCGCGTTATCGCCTATGCTCACAATCGCGCAAAGCCGTCCATTTGCCGACGTCATCGTTACGCATGCGAAAATATGGACGGGCGATAAGCGGACGCCGGCTGCCGAGGCCTTGGCAATCATTGGTGACCGCATCGTCGGTTTGGGAAGCGCTGCTGAAATCAACGCCTGGCGCGATCGATCCACCAAAGTCGTTGACGCCGGCGGTCGGCGTGTGGTTCCCGGGTTCAACGACGCGCACGTTCATTTTGTCGATGGCGGCCGACAGCTCGATAATATCGACCTCAGAGACGCCGCGACGCCGCAGGAGTTTTCACAGCGGATCGGGGAATGGGCACGCCACACGGCGCGGGGCGAGTGGATCCTCGGAGGCGATTGGGACGATCAACGTTGGAATCCTCCGGCATTGCCGACGAAAGAGTTGATCGACACACTCACGGCGGACACGCCCGTTTTCGTCGGCCGGTACGACGGTCACATGGCCCTTGCCAATAGCGTTGCGTTGAAGCTCGCCGGAGTGACCGCGGCGACCGAAGATCCGCCGGGAGGCACTGTCGTAAAGGACCGTCAGGGAAATCCGACCGGTATTTTAAAAGACGCCGCGATGACATTCGTCACGCGCGTCATTCCACCCATGACGCACGAGCAGCGCATCCACGCCATTACGCGGGCTCTCGAACATGCCCGCTCGGTCGGCGTCACGAGCGTCCAACACATGAATCCGACTAACGACGACATCGCTGCCTACGCCGAACTAGCCGCCCGGGATGCGCTGACCACCCGCATCTACGCAGCGCCGATGGAAACTGATTGGCGCGACCAGGCGAAACTCGGAATCGGACGCGCTTTCGGGTCGCCCATGCTGCGCATCGGTGCGGTCAAAGGCTTTGCGGATGGCTCTTTAGGCTCGGGCACCGCCTATTTTTTCGAGCCCTACAGTGATGCGCCGGAGAAGCGCGGCCTTCTCTCGGACGAAATGCAACCGCTCGACGGCATGCGACAACGGCTGATCGGCGCGGATAAGGCGGGGCTGCAGCTGTGCATCCACGCCATCGGCGACGCCGCGATCTCGCAGGTGCTCGATCTCTTTTCGGATGTCATTCGCGCCAATGGCCTGCGCGATCGCCGGCTGCGGATTGAACATGCACAGCACATGGCGTCCAAGGACTTCGCACGTTTTGCCGAGATGAACGTGATCGCGTCGGTGCAGCCGTACCATGCCATCGACGATGGACGATGGGCCGAGCGCCGGATCGGATCAGAACGCGCCAAGACGACGTATGCCTTTCGAACCTTTCTCGATCACGGCGTTCATCTCGCGCTTGGTACCGACTGGAGCGTCGCGCCGCTGAATCCGATGCTAACGCTTTACGCGGCGACGACGCGAGCGACGCTCGATGGCGCACATCCTGATGGCTGGGTGCCCGAGCAGAAAATCTCAATCGAAGAGGCGTTAACGGCCTACACCGCCGGGTCGGCCTATGCCGAGTTTCAAGAACAGGAGAAGGGAACACTGGCGCGCGGGATGTTGGCTGACCTTGTCGTGTTAAGCGATGACATCCTGGCAATCGCGCCGGAGCGCATCAAGGATGTGAAGGTTACGCTTACGATGGTCGGCGGCAAGATTGTGTTTACAGGCAAGTGATTGCTCGCTCCGGCAAATTTCAAATGCGGCTGCATTGGAAACGGCGACTAGCCGGCGAGATGCGGGAGTTGGACGTGTCCGATAAGTTTTTTCTGCCAAAAAGTAAGGACTGACCTCATTGCGTCTCGAAATCACACAACTTTACTGGCTTTAAGGTGTCTAATTAGTGAAAACTCTCTGCAATGCTTATGAATAAGAAATCTTTGTTTTTGTCTTTTGTTGCGGCGGCGCTCGTCACCTCGGTGGCAACAGCCGGGACGCTTCACGGTAGTGGTGGCGGCCGTGGCCATTTCACGCCCTCGGGAGGTGGCTTCACCCGCGGCGGAATGGGCGGCTGGCGCGGCGGTAATTGGGGCGGCGGCAATTGGAATGGCCGTTGGGGCGGGGATTGGCACCGCGGTCATCACCACCATGACTTTAATGATTTCGTTTTCGTTGGCAGCTTTGGGTTTCCGTTCTGGGGTTGGGGCTGGGGCTATCCGTGGGGTTATCCCTATGGATACGGCTATGGGTACGGTCCTGGGTACGGCCCCGGTTACTACGGCAGCGGCTACTATGGCGCTGCCTACTACCCGGGCGGCGACTATGGTTACCGTAATTACGGCAGCCAATCAGGCGTCGCTCAGCTGCAGCGGCGACTTGCCCGTGCCGGCTACTACCGTGGCCCTATCGATGGGATTATGGGACCTCGAACGCGCTACGCGCTTCGCGCCTACCAGCACGATCACGGAACGGCAGACTATCAGGCGATGGGTGGGCGGCCTCTTTAGGCCGATTAAATCGAGTTAGCTGGCGTCGGGCGGGTGATGGTTCGATTCGACTTTTGGCCTGCGTTGTTGCCGCGGTGGCAGGCGTGTCGCCTGCAAATATTGAAGGAGGCAGCCCACACGATTGCCGCTACAACTTGTAGGCGAGTGACGCGATCAGCGGTGTCGAGCAGGCAATGATGATCTGGAAATGCAGAACATGCGCGATTTCCCGCGAGCAAATAACCGACACCGGGCGTCGCGCGCTTGAGAAAAAGAAGTGACGACGGTGGTCAGTTTCTGATTCAATTGCATTGATGGAAGCGATGTACGGAGGTCGAGTCACTAGCGAGGAAAGGTCGACCCTCAGCACTTACATCGGTCTCATCGTGGTAACTGTACTCGGTGCCTGGGCCATCTACTTCTTTTTTCTCGCCCAGGAAAAGCAAAAAGAAGTCACGGGATTCGATCCGAACCGGCCACTTCCAAGCGACGACACTTTGCAAAGGCGATTAAAGCCGGACCAGTATTTGGTCGTGCGGCAAGGCGGTACCGAGACTGCCTTTCAAAACGAGTTCTGGAACAACGAGCGCACCGGCCTCTACGTTGATGTCATCACCGGCGAACCACTCTTCACTTCGCTCGACAAATTCGATGGCGGTACCGGCCGGCCCACGTTTACCAAACCGATCTCGAACGATCTCTTGGTTGAGAAAGTGGACACTTCGCACGACATGCAGCGCACTGAAGTGTGCGCCAAGCGAAGCAATGCCCATCTCGGCCATCTCTTTCCCGACCCGACGTCGCCGACCGGAAAACGCTACGCCGTCAACTCTGCCGCATTCCGTTTCATTCCAATGGAACGAATGAAAGACGAAGGTTACGAAGCGTTCCTGCCGCTCCTGGAGAAAAAGTAGCGTCCGAGAGACGCCTGCGATCTGCCAAAGAAATGACGCTACTCTCAATCTGGGCCTGATGTCTCCGATCTCCCAGCTCCGAGCTCCAAGCTTCCGATTAAGAGTGAGAACTGCTCCCTAGGTTCTGGCGCCGTCGTTATTTGGTCAGACCTTTGGTGGCGGAGCAGTGCGATGGTGCTTCCGGCGCGGTGGGAAAATTTCGCTCACAAAAAGTGCAAGTGTGGCAAGAGCAACCAGGCCCACGATGCCCAAGAGGACGAATGCGCCATACAAACGAACCTCTTCTTTCCCGGCGAGTGCGTGCCTCCCACCGCCGGAATCGTATATCGCCCCGGCTTCGTTGTGCATGCCGCCATGAAACCCGGTCAGGACACCGATGCTGATGCAGAACGCGATTGCCAAAACAATCCAGAAGCCGCGCGAGGCCAGTGCTCGTTTGAAGGTCTGCATTTCAGCTTTCAGCGTCTCAGATTTCAGCTTTGTTCGTCAACAGGGCAGGCGACGCGCTGGTTACGAGATTGGCGGCCAAACAAAGGAGAAAGGCGAGGGTTACGATCGAAATGAACAAGGCCCTTCTCACAAGCCAGAGGAACGGCTTTTTTTGCCAAACTAATTCGGTTTTGTCCATAAAATTAGGACAGATTCCCTTTGCTCTCTCTTACCGACTAGAAGGATAGTCGACTATACGTGGGTCACGTAAAGCAGGCCCAGAACCGGCCGGCTACGTCAGTTATTTCGGGCCCTGTTCGGCGGTGTTGAGCGCGAGTCGCTGCCGATAATGATCACTTGGCCGCGGAAGGGTGGGGTTGGTTTCACCGGATAAAGCGGTCGAAGGACGGCGGAAGCCTGCGCTACAAGGGCAAGGGTAAGAAAGACGCAAACAGCTGCATGTTTCATAATTGCCATATTTATCATGCATCAATCAGGTCAAAAAAGGCAAGGACAAAATCCTTTGCCCTGCGCAAAATCACCGCCCAGCCACCAGCCCATCACGACACAGACGACTAAATTACAGCGATGATGTCGGCGCCCAGCGGTGACGGACGAGGGTAGCGGCTGCCAGCTTCTACGGCGCGAGGAACCGAGACTTTGAATGTGCCTGGGGAAGCCGGGCACGCTGGAGAGAAGGTGTTAATCCAGCTTTTGTCGCGCCTCTCCAACCTCTGCTTCGACCAATTTACGATGTAACGTTTTAACGAGTCACGTTGCCGGAGGACAAGCGTCAAAAGAATTTAGACTCTACTCTTACTCTTTTCCCCTGAGCAGGGCGGCGGTCCAGAATTCAGCTTCCGATTCCGAACCCCGATCTCCTCGGCCTAGCTTCTAAGTAGTGGTGAGGGCTGACCGCGTTTTCTTTCCCTGGAAAATCAGACTCGCATCTTTGATTGGATACCCTTACACCTCGCGCTGTGGAAAACCATTCCTCCGGTAGTGGCGGAAAGCCGCGTTTAAAAAAGCTGGGCAGCGACATCACGGTTAATGTGATCGCGTCCGTGATTGCCTCGGTGGTTTTTCTGATCGCGGGATTCTTCTGGGGCAAATATCACGAACGTCATGAATACGGGAAGAACCTCGATCAGTATGACTTTTACCCGTTCGAGGTAAATCGCGACAACGTTCCCGAGTTCAAGCTGAACGATTTTCGCCTCGGCATGCACTACTTGCTCAAAAACACCGATTACACCGCCGCCTGTCAGCTGATTTTCATTGGCGAACAAAACGATGTCCGGTCAAAACTGGATCCCTCCGAGCAACGAGTTTATGCGGCGCTTTTCGGTAAATATGATGGCAAGAAAATCGCCGACGACACTGCTGAATACCTCGAGAACTACGCCCGGATCGTTCGTCTCGTCGGCAAATCGTTCCCTGATTCGGGCATTGAAATCTTGCTGCATAATCTAGCTGACCCTGCCCACTCACTGGTAGCACTCGAGAACAACGTGACCGGTCGCCATCTTCGCGACGGCACTACCAGCTTATTGCTTGATCTGAAACGCAGGCAGATACAGAACGAAGACAAACTGAACTACGAGCTGAACATCGGCTCACGGAAGTTCAAGTGTACCAGCATTCCTATTATCCGAAAGGACTACGGCATCGTGGGTGCGATCTGCATTAATGTGGATGCCCATTACCTCAATGAGGAAGTAGCCAAGGATAAGGAGCACTTGGAAGCATTCTTCCGCAATCTTTGCCGGACAGACTTTAAGCTAGATGAAAACATCCTGAGCAAAGACGAATTTGCGAAAGCGCAAAAAGGCAAACGCCATTTCCGCGACGAACGCTTCTAGCGAAATGGAAGGGGGGATTGGTATGAAGGACCAGCGGCTAACAGCACACCTCTGAGGGTTCCCTCCAAGCTCCCAGCTGTCACCTCCTAGCTTCTAAGTAAGGGACAGCGCCCGTCCCTCCACTTGGAAACTTGAAATACCCGCCAACCCCCGGCAAAGATCTCGCCCATGAGTCTGCGCAGCGGAGAACATGGAAGAAAATTTGTCAACCTGCTCCTCGAGGTCGTCCCCGTTACCGTAGGTGTCTTTCTCGCCTTGTGGGCGAACAATTGGCACGAAGACCGCGAGCATCAGGCGCTGGCCCGAGCCAACCTCCAGGCCACGCAGCGCTACCGCCCATATCACGAAACTCTCGCCCGCGAGCTGGTTCAGTTTCTCCGTAGCAAAGATCCCCCGAGCGAGGACCGTTTCACTAAGGAAGTCCATTTCGAAGGGGTGCGCCCTGTCATCTACGAGCACACCGCGTGGGACCTCGCCCTGGCCACACAAGCGTTGTCCTATCTCAAGCCGGATTTGGCCTTCGACATCTCCAAAGTCTATCCCAGCAGAACGCCTTTCAGACCTTGGAAAACAGCTTCCTCGCTTCTGCGTTCACTCCGGCGAGCATGTCGAGCGACAACCCGAGAGGTTTAGCCACAGCCATGCTGATCTATCTCAGTGATGTAAATCAGCTCGAGCCGGCGATCGTCAGCCTGCACGAAAAAGTGATCCCCGAAGTAAAACGCGCACTTACCGGCAACGCCGCGCGCTAGCTTTGGTGAAGAAGTGGGGTGTTGTCACCCACGAGGCGAAGAGGGGGTTGAACCGGGTAAGCACGAGTTTTATTGCCGCCAGAACGGCGGATAGCTGTTGTTTTTCGCCTCAGGCCGGCTTCAAAAGGCGCAGCTGGTGCCGAAGACTATCCGGTGAAGTGCATCACTGCGGGTAAACTCGTCGACAAATTAGTACTAGTACTTATCAGGCACTACCAAGACTGGCGGCTTGGCGGGAACGCCACGAGCCAGAACTGACCGTCTCCTGGTGCTTGTCTGATCATTTCTATGGGCGTATCCTGGACGTTCATGGAACGCCACCTTAGCGCCATCCTTGCCGCCGACGTAGTTGGATACAGCCGGCTAATGGGCGCGAACGAAGCCGGCACGCTAGACGCACTCAAGGCGCTGCGAAGTGAGCTGATCGACGCCAAAATTGCCGAGCATCAAGGCCGCATCGTGAAGCTGACCGGCGACGGCATCCTAGCTGAATTTCCCAGTGTAATCAGCGCTGTGACCTGCGCGGTTGAAATGCAGCTCGGCATCCGCGACCGCGCGAGCATAACACAGCCTGACCACCGCATTCAGTTCCGAATGGGTGTAAATCTGGGCGATGTCATTGTCGAGGGTGACGATATCTATGGTGACGGCGTTAATGTTGCAGCTCGCCTGGAGAGCATCGCTCCGCCAGGTGGTATCGCTGTTTCGCAGTCGGTCCGAGATTCCGTCGGCAACCGGCTGGATCTGGCGTTTGAAGATCGTGGCGAACAGTCGTTAAAGAATATCGAAAAATCAGTCCGTGTTTACCATGTTTTGCCGGAAGAACCCGACATCACTGAGTCTGCTGCAACCAAAGATGGTCGGCCATCTATCGCGGTCCTGCCCTTTAACAATATGAGCGGCGACCCGGAACAGGAATATTTCAGCGACGGCATCACAGAAGACGTCATCACCGATCTCTCAAAGGTATCCGGACTTCTTGTCACCGCCCGAAATACCTCATTCACCTACAAAGGCAAACCGGTGAAAGTGCAGCAAGTCGGTAAGGAGCTCGGCGTATCTTTTGTCGTCGAAGGAAGTGTGCGCAAGGCCGGCTCACGCGTCCGAGTGACAGGCCAGTTGATCGATGCCAGGGACGGTAACCACGTATGGGCGGAACGATTCGATCGCGACCTGACCGATATCTTCGCTATTCAGGATGAGATTACCCACGCGATCGTGGAACAACTGAAGGTCAAGCTGTTGCCCCAGGAGAAGAGATCGATTACGCAAACACCGACCAGCAGCGTCGAAGCTTACACCTATTACCTTCGAGGGCGACAACTCCTCCACCGGCATACAAAGTCTTACTACTGTTTGGCCAAACGAATGTTCGAAAAAGCGGTCGAACTCGATCCGCTCTATGCACGAGCTTACGCTGGTATCGCAGATTGTGATTCCTTTCTTGACCTGCACTATCACACCGGTCCCGGCATAGCGGCGAGCCTGGCAAATGCCGAAAGAGCGTTGGCTTTGGATGACAAACTCGCCGAGGCACACGCGTCACGCGCGCTCGCACTTTCGATTTCCGGGCGATACGAGGACGCCAACTCAGAATTCGAACGCGCCCTTGCTCTCGATCCCAATTGTTTTGAGGCTCATTATTTTTACGCTCGAGCCAGCTTCGCCCAGGGAAATCTCGAACGCGCGGCCGTTCTTTTCGAGCGCGGAGCCGAACTCAAACCGGACGATTATCAGTCGCTCATCCTGTTGATTCAGATCTACAGGTCGCTTGGCCGCAAGGAACGCATTCCCGAGGTAGCGCGAAAAGGTCTGGAGCGAGCGGAACATGAAATGATACTGCATCCCGAAGACCCGAGACCTGCTTATCTCGGTTTGGCCGCACTTGTTGCTTTAGGGCAGAGAGAACGTGCCAAGGAATGGATTTTGCGGACTTTGTTGATTGAGCCCGATGACATCTTTACTCAGTACAACGTAGCTTGTGTTTACACCGAAATGGGCGAGACCGACTCAGCTCTCGATCTCTTGGAACGCTTCCTACCGCACGCTGGCGCCGAGATTAAGGAATGGATCAAACACGACTCTGATTTTGATCCACTCCGCGGGCATCCGCGCTTTCAGAAGCTTCTCGCGGACTTAAAGAGGCCAGCTGCTGTAGAGTCATCTGCGGGTTCAGTCTGACCTCGGCGTTCGAATAGTAGCGGCTGTAGCGCCAGGTCCCACCGGAATCTGTCCTTCCGCTGAGACAGCGGACTCTACACCAACCAGGCAGGCCGGTTGACCTCAACCGGCCGCCGGCGATTCGATGAATCGCCCTGCTTCAGTGGCGTTACGCGTTCACGTGATCACTGATCACTGGATCTCTGCCCTCTGCCCCTTGCACTTCGCCCTTCGCTTTGACGAAACGGCTCGACAGAGTCTCGCCGTACCGCAAATCTGCTCTGTGATCCCTGCCTTCGCGCTTTGCTTCTTCGCTTCCAGTTCAGCCCTTCCACTGATAACTGATAACTCCCCGCTCCGCTTTCCATCTTGTGACGATTCCAGCGCCTATGCTTCGTGAGCGGACGCGACGCAGCTTTCTTTCCCTTGCCGGCAAAAGCCTCGGTCTGGCCGCGCTTTCGTCCGCAACAATCGCGTCGTTGCTGAAAACCGTCGAAGCCGCAACGAAGACCGTAGCTCATTTGTCCTCGGAAGAAGCGGCCATGGATGAAGATTACTGGGCCATCATTCAAAATTCTTTCACTGTCACGCGCGGCATCATCAACCTGAACAACGGCGGCGTTTCGCCGAGCCCGCGGATTGTAACTGAGGCGCTGGTCCGTTACATCTGGCAACAGGAAGACGCCACTGCCTACACCATGTGGCAGATTCTTGAGCCGCAATCCGAAACCATTCGTACCGGCCTCGCGGAACTCTTCGGCTGCGATCGGGAAGAAATCGCGATTACGCGCAATGCGTCCGAGTCCCTAGAGATTCTTTTGATGGGGATGGACCTTAAGTCGGGCGACGAAATTCTCACCACCACCCAGGATTACCCACGTATGCTGACCACGCTTCGTCAGCGGGAGAAACGGGAAGGTCTGAAGCTTAGGTTGATTCAGATTCCGATTCCGGCGAAAAAGCTCGATGAGATCACGGCCGCTTTTGAAAAGGGAATTACTGATCACACCCGCCTGATTCTGATTTCGCACCAGATCAACATCACAGGACAGATCACTCCCGTGAAAGCGGTCTGCGACCTGGCCCGCTCTAAAGAAATTGAGGCGATTGTGGACGGCGCCCATTCCTTTGCCCAGTTTAATTTCAAGCAGAAAGATTTGGGTTGCGATTACTTCGGCACCAGTCTGCACAAATGGTTGTACGCGCCCAAAGGCACCGGCATGCTTTACGTGAAGCGCGACAAAATCGAAAAACTCTGGCCGTTGATGGCTGCGGAATCCAAGCAGGCATCGGATATTCGGAAGTTCGAAGAGATCGGCACCCATTCGGCGGCGCCGAAGCTGGCCATTGGTGAGGCGCTGCTCTTCCACAACGGGATAGGAAGCAAACGCAAGGAAGCGCGGTTGCGTTACCTATCTCGTTACTGGATGAACCGGCTCAAGGATGTGTCTGGGATTCGCTTCAACACTTCGTTTGATCCGAATCAATCGTGCGCCATCGCCAACATTCACATCGAAGGCACAAATCCCGAGGCGATTAGTAAATATATGTTCGACAAACACCACATCTTTACCACGCCGATCGTACACGAGGAATTCCAGGGCGTCCGGATCACGCCCAACGTCTACACCACCCTTGGAGAGTTGGACCGTTTTTGCGAACAGATGGAACTGATCGCCCACCACGGCTTGCCATCGTAGCGGGATCTGCACCTTTTGTTCACCTGAGGTGGATTCAGCAGGTTATTCGATCGCTGCCACACCGCGTTGCTCAACCGCGCTGCCTGGGTAACAGATGCGGCACATCATGTCGCAACAGTTCCGCACGGTCATCTTCGATTTGGATGGCGTCGTGGCCGACTCCGAGCCGTGGTGGAACGAGATCGACGCGAAATTGCTCGCCGAACACGGCGTCACGTATCGTGGAGAATACCACCGAAACGTGCTCGGGGTGAGCTACCGACTCGCGGTC